>JAAYFB010000451.1 GCA_012728465.1 Proteiniphilum sp.
ATCACTCATCCTTAAAGTAATCTCAGCAATAGCACCACCATCAGTGTTTTCGCGTTGCTGATTTGAAATGAAGTTACCCAAAGAATAATAGACCACAGAGTGAATTTTATTGTCAACGACATTCTTAACCAACGGTTGCACCACGTGCGGATGATTGCCAATAATGATGCGAACACCATTATCAATAAGAAGCTTTGCTAAAGACTTCTGCTCTCTGTTTGGGCTAGTGATATACTCGTCGCCCCAATGCATATTTGCAATAATGATATGGGGTTTGTAAAGGTTAGCCATTGCAATGTCTTTTTTTATCTGTGTTGTATCTATTTGATTAACAATATTAGGATGCTGTGGCTTAAGCCCATTCATACCGTAGGTGTAATTCAAAAATGCTAATCTGATACCATTCTTAACAATCATAAGCGGGTAGGTGAGTGTTCTATCATATTTGGATTTGAAAGCACCTGTATGCTTTATGCGCATCGAGTCAAGAATGTCAATAGTTCTTTCTAATCCTTCTTGTCTGCTGTCCAGAATATGATTATTGGCAAGGAAGAAAATATCAAACCCCGCATTCTTTAGCGATGCAGCAAATTGGTCGGGCGAGCTAAACATTGGGTAACCACGATAAGGTGGCCCGCCAAGAGTGGTTTCAAAATTAACACAAGCAATGTCTGTAGCTGATATTTTGTCTTTCAATAAATAGAAGCATGAGTCGTAATTGTATCCATCATTGGTTTTGGCTGATTCAACTTGTGGTAAATGTTGCATTGCATCGCCCACAAATAACAAATTAACCTCTTTCTGCTGTGCATTTGTCAGCAAAAAGAGGTTAAGTAATATTGCGATGCAAATATGTCGCATAAGTTTTATTTTTGCGAGAACTGATCTTTTATCTTCTCTTTTATTTCACTTGCTGGAGGAATATTATCTGGTTTTGGTTGTAAAGTGAGTTGGTAAAGCTCCGAGTCGTTTAGCACCTCTTTTGCTTTATCCAGTGCCTTATCGTTTCTGAGTTGATATACAATGGTTCCCTCCTTATAATAGTATCGTCTGATAATCTCCATCTCTAGCATCTCTTTTATTTCATCTCCGAAAAGCTCTAAGTCTCTGTCAAGATTTGGCTTTAGTTTCTCTTCAAGAGCTTTGTACTCTTCGGCAGAGTTATCAAAATATCCTTCGAACTCCATAATGTTTTTCAATGCCTCCAAGTTGCGAATGCTCATCTGATCGTAAGTAAAGTTTTTGCTCTTCACATACTCCTTAAAGCTATTGTAGTCATCGTCACTTAGCTTAAACTCCTGTGGTGGGGCTATAGTGCTATGCTTTTGTGTCCACTCGGTGGCAAAGTTGAAGAACATGTTTTGCACCATTAAATAGAAACCAATCGTTCCACTCCTATCATGTTTTATTGTGTAATCGGGAGTAATACCACCTCCATCACGAACTTCACGTCCGTTTTTGGTTCTAAATACATTGGTAAGACTATCGGGCATTTTGGCTACACTTCCATCGGGGTTGCGATGCGAATAATCAAGTGCTTGAATACATCTTCCACTTGGAATGTAGTATTTTGAAGTGGTTATCTTAATATTTCCACCATATGGTAGTTCTCTTGGCGATTGCACCAAGCCTTTACCAAATGAGCGACTACCCACAATCACTGCTCTATCCAAATCTTGAAGTGCTCCTGCAACAATTTCCGAAGCCGAAGCCGAGCCAGTATCTACCAAAACCACGATTGGCATCAATGTATCTAAAGGTTGATTTTGAGTAATGAAAGATCTATCCCATTGTTTTACCTTACCTATAGTTGAAACTATCTCTTCTCCTTTTTTCACAAATAGGTTTACAATATTGACAGCATCTTCAAGAATACCACCACCATTGCCACGAAGGTCAAGAATAAGTTTTTCAGCTCCTTTTTTCTTTAAGTCAAGAAATGTATCTTTCACTCTATTAGAGCTACCATTGGTGAAGCTCGAAAAATTGATATAACCAATGTTACCTTCCATAACATCTGCATGAGCAATGGGGTCAATCTCTATCTTTTCTCTATCAATTAATACATAAATAGGTTTTTCTACACCTGGACGTTGCACTTTTAGCTTAACACTAGTTCCAGGAGTACCTTTTAGCTTATCGCTCACATCTTTTACTGTAGCTTTTTCCATATTAAGACCGTCAAGCTCAAGAACAATGTCACCAGCTTTTAGTCCAGCTTTGTCTGCAGGTAGTCCTTTATAGGGCTCGTTAATAATTACCCTATCATTGTTATAAGATATTATGGAACCAATGCCTCCATACTCGCCAGTGGTCATAAATTGTAGGTCGCTTATGTTATCTTCAGAGTAATACTCTGTGTAGGGGTCTAGCCTTGATAGCATTGTATTGATAGTTACATTCACCAAGCTATCCACACTTATACTGTCCACATACACCATATCCAATTCTCTAATTATTGAATTGAAGATGTCTATGCTCTTATTGATGTCAAAATATCGTTGGTTTTTATCTGCTTGTACTGATTGCGCTCTGGCAGTAATGCCAATTAGTAACGCAAATAGAATTAGTATTGTTTTTTTCATTTCAAATGTAAAACTGATAATATTATTAG
>JAAYFB010000452.1 GCA_012728465.1 Proteiniphilum sp.
AGTCATATTTCCGTTACCTCCTTGTGCCCCTACTAAAACAGAAGATAATGGATAATTATTTTTCTCTACTAAGTCGCCAGTACATAGCACCCCTTTGATGTTTAGATTTTCCGTTTCCTTATTAATCCACTCAAGCATCAAATCAAAAATGGGTTGATTGTAGCTGAACTTAGTATAAGTTTGAGGGTCTGATAGCAACACCATGCTGAAAGCATTTTTGTCTGAAAGCGATGGACGCTGTGCAAATAGAGTGATGGATGCAAATAATAGGAATAATACAATGGTAAGTGAACTTTTTTTCATTGCAGCATATTTTTATTTTAAATTTTCTTCTTGTTTTTCTAATTAATACTCTCTAATATTTTTATTACTCTCTCTTGTAAAAAGTGAGGATAGCCTTCAGGAAATATTATGTTATTTAGAAAATTGATGTTTTTATCTTTCTCTTTCTCATTAGTGTCGTTAGGCTTGTTAATAAATTTGCCATAAAAAGCGTTTCCATCAAATATTGTATTTTCCCCTTTTCCCATACTAAATTTGTAGGCTTTCTCTCCATCTTCTATATAGAAAGTATTATTCTTAAACAGGGTATTCTTAGGCCATGGACCACCCCAATTGTCAATCGTTATCATTGATCTATCAAGGTTTTCGATATCTTTTTTTATCACTACAAATATATTATCAGATATCACAGAGTTTGATGCTGGGCCCGAAATATGTATAATTGGCGAGAACCATCCTGGACGAGTGGGGTAGGGTCTTAATCCATCATTAATACTAATATTGCCATGTATTATTGTGTTTTCAGTTCCCACGTTCCACGATTTGCCTAATGATTCTCCATCGTTACATATCATAATCATACCTCCATAATTGTCATGACTAAAGTTGTATCTAATTGTAGTGTTTATGCAGTTATAGTCGGCATCAAAGCCCTGAGCATCCCATTTAGCTTTTTGACCACTCACCTCGTTATATTGAATTATTGTATTATCACTTCCCCATGGCCATATTCCCGCAGCAGCATCTTGCATCTGCAATATGTCGGGGCTATCTCTCAAGATATTATATTCAACAAGAGCCCCATCGCAAGCAATAGGCACAATACCATCACCAGGCACTTGTTCTATCAAATTGCCACGAATAACAACATTTAGGCTTGGGTGCCAACTGTCGCGGCTAGAGTTGCCTCCTCCAGTTATACCATTTCGTTGACATCTATAAATATGACAATTTTCTATTAGTAAATCAATAAATCGAGTGGGGATTTCTTTACCTCCACAATTCCAATGAATACCATTGCCTCCACCATCTTTTTTCACATTACTTCCATTAACATCTCTCACCGTAATGTTTCGTAGGTGTATGTGCTTTGTATCTCCATTGTCCCATGCATATATCAAAATTCCATTTCTACCCGCTTTGTCAGTATTTCCCAGATTAGTAACTTCGATATTATTAATTTCCCAGTATTCTATGTTTTTCAATAAAACTGTTTGTTGCTCCTCTCCTCTTCCGTGCAAAATAGGCTTAGTTCCTTCGCCATACGTATCTACAACTATAGGGCTGTTTTCTGCACCACTACCCATTGGTTCGAACTGTCCAATATATTCAGTGCCTGCTTTAAACAATATTCTATCTCCTGGCTTAAAAGTCTCTTTGTTAAGTCTATCCAAGCTTTTCCATGCTTGATTAATAGATACTCCTGAAAAATTATCATTACCTTTTTTAGAATCCATATAATAAATTCTAGAACTAGCTCCGTACATGTTGCACAAGCCAGTTGCAAGCATTATTGATATGCAGATTGAGGCGAAATGTAATTTCATTTTTTTGTACTTATATATCGTTTCGACTTTGTAAGTATGTTATGCTTACTACGTGTGATAAAACACTATCTTAAGTAGTATAAAGCAAAAGTAATGAAAAAAGTTTGAGAAAGTGAAAAGATAAATTTAAAATGCTATTGGTGGGTTACAATCTATTATCTTCGAATGCTACTTCTGGATTATTAGTGTGATTGCATAAATAATAATGCAGGATTTTGACTATAGAGATAGTAAATCCTGCATTGTAGAAAA
>JAAYFB010000087.1 GCA_012728465.1 Proteiniphilum sp.
ATTTTTTTAGTCGCCATGAAGAGCAACTAGAAGTAATGGCCGAGATATGTCAAATAGCCAAAGATCAAGAGGTGGATATGGTAATAGTAGCAGGTGATCTGTTTGACGCTTTTAATCCTCCAGTGGGTTCAACAGAACTGTTATACAAGACATTAAAGCAACTTACACGAAATGGAACTATACCAGTGGTGGCTATTGCGGGCAATCATGACTCGCCCGACAGAGTGAATGTAGCCGATGTATTGGCACGCGAAAATGGCATTATATTTATTGGTAACCCAACGGACGAAGTGCCAACTTTTGAAACAGAGGGGGGATTTAAGGTAACAAAATCAGATATTGGATTTATTGAAATAGCTTTACCACAATACAAATACCCAGTGAGGCTTATGCACACAGCTTTTGCAAACGAGGTGCGACTAAAGGAATACTTTGGTGAAGACAAACAGCAATCTCTACAAGATAGTTTGAGCCATAAATGGCAATCATTGTCAGACGATTATTGTGATGATAAAGGGGTTAACCTATTCACTTCACATCTATTTATGCTAAAGCGAGGTGAAGATGTGCCACAAGAACCCGATGGCGAAAAGCCCATCAACATTGGTAATGCCGATCTAATATATTCGGACTCCGTTCCAAAATCAATTCAGTATGTTGCACTTGGTCATTTGCATAGACACCAAGATGTTGGGGAGCATCAACCAGTAGTGTATAGTGGCTCGCCATTGTCTTATTCATTTTCAGAAGCATCCCAACAAAAGTATGTAGCAATAGTGGACATTGAGCCAAACAGCGAAGCTAATGTCACACAAATACCACTAAAGGGTGGTAGAGGGCTTGTTCGTAAATCATTCAACTGTGTTGACGCATTGGTAGATTGGCTATCTAAGAATCCTAACACGCTTGTGGAGGTTACCCTGCAGATGGATGAGTATTTAAAAGCGGAAGATAGAAAGCGCATCTATCAATCGCATGATGGCATCATCCACCTTATCCCAAAAGTTACTAATGACAAGAGTGCCGAAAGCGTTAGCACATCGATAGATTTGACAAAAGAGGTTGGTTATCTGTTTATAGATTATTTTAAATCGAAAAACGAAGGACAAGAACCTAACGAAGAGATAATGAATTTGTTTAACGAGATTTTAAATAACTAGAATGATACCATTAACACTTACAATCGAAGGCTTATACTCCTATCAAGAGCGACAAACTATTGATTTCACTGAACTAGCCAGCAATGGATTGTTCGGAATACTAGGAGGAGTGGGCTCAGGTAAGTCATCTATTCTTGAAGCAATAACCTATGCCCTGTATGGCGAAACGGAGAGATTGAACAGCAGAGATAGACGTGGCTACAATATGATGAACCTGAAATCGGACAGACTATACGTTGAGTTCGATTTTATGAATCATGAAAACAACATCTTTCGTGCTACACGCGAGATAAAACGCAATAGCAAAGACTTTGAAGTGGTTCGCCCAGCCACCGTGCAGTTTTACGAACAAAAGGGAGATGGCTGGATACCATTGGAGCATTCTAATGCAGAAGAGATAATAGGATTGAGCTATGCCAACTTTAAGCGTACCATCATAATACCTCAAGGACAATTTAAAGAGTTCTTAGAGCTAGGGCCTACTGATAGAACAACTATGATGAAGGATATCTTCCAACTTCACAAGTATGACTTGCAATATAAAGCATCGGCACTAAATGTGGAAAACAAAACTAAGCTCGACCAAATCGAAGGTAGATTGATGGAGTTTGAGTCTGTAAATGTGGATGACATAAAGAGTAAAAGTGATGATTTGTCGCAGCTAGAGGAAGAAGTAAATGAAATTAAAAGAGAACACGAACTAATCAATCAAAGATATCAAAGATTGAGAAGCTTGAAGGATGATTTCGTTAGCTTGCAAAGCTATAAAAACTCTTTTTCGGAAAAACTTAGGCAACAAGAGTTCATCATTGAAAAGCAAAAAAACATTGACATATACGAACGCGCTTTTGCAAAGTTTGATAGGCTACTGTCTGATATTAGCAGAGAGAACAAGCTTTTAACCCAATTAATGATAGAGCACTCCGATGAGAGTAAATATTTATCTAACAATATTACTAAACTAGAAGAGAAGCAAAAGCGGCTAAACGAAATATTGCCTTACTACAATGTGATACCACAAAAGCGAAATGAAGAGGCAGATTTAGAATTGATTATGCAAATTATCGATTTCAATTCGCAAATTGAAACCTACAAAGTGCGAACGCAAAAAGGCGAAGCAATGATGGAGGAGGTAAACAGTGATTTGGAGAAGACATTGGGTGAGATAAATAGGTGCTAAGAGATCATAAAAGAATTATCGAAGCATAAATTCGACTCACAACTATTGCTCGACATTGATGGTTGGTATTTGCAAAACGACAACATTACAAAGTTGGTTGCACATCACGAAAGAGCTCTTGCAGAAAAACAAAATGAACTAAGCACACTTCTGAAAGAGATAGAGGACAACAACATTGACATTGTTAACTTCGAAAAGATTTATGATGATGCCATCCTGACATTAAATAATAGAGAGAAAGAAGCAACAGAGCACAAAACCAACTTTGAGCTACAGCAAAAGATGGCCGACTATGCCAATGCTCTTCACGATGGCGAAGCTTGCCCTTTGTGTGGTTCGAAAGAGCATCCTCACA
>JAAYFB010000453.1 GCA_012728465.1 Proteiniphilum sp.
AAAATCATTGCAAAAATCGAAAATCAAGAGGGCGTAGATAATGCTGAAGAGATTATCAAGCATGCATACGGCATCATGGTGGCTCGTGGCGACTTAGGAATTGAGGTTGCTCAGGAAAAAATTCCTGCAATACAGCGCAATCTTATTCGTCAATCTATATTAAACAACAAACCAGTCATCGTAGCCACTCAAATGTTACACTCGATGATTGAAAACCCTCGCCCAACGCGTGCCGAGATTACCGATATTGCTAATGCTATCTATTACAGAACGGATGCCATAATGCTAAGCGGCGAAACGGCTTACGGAAAATATCCAGTTGAGGCCGTTAGAACCATGACAAAGGTGGCAGCCGAATCGGAAAGAACAAAATTGGCCGAAAACGATATCCGCATACCTTATGCTCACGACGACATCGAGGTTACGTCCTTCTTAGCTAAGCAAGCTGTGAAATCGGCAGGCCGTTTAAATACTCAGGCCATCTTTACGGATAGCCACACTGGGCGCACGGCACGTGTGTTGGCAGCATTTCGTGGCCGAAAGCCAGTTTTTGCAATGACCACCACTAGCCGTCTTGCTCGCGAGCTTGCTTTGTCATATGGTGTTTGGGCCGAATATATGCCAGGCAAAGGAATTGACAACACGAAGGAGAGCCGCCGTGCATATTACACTGCTGCAATCAGAAAATTGCTGGATGCAAATATGATTAGCGAAAGCGATCGCATTGCATATCTGGGTGGTAGCTTTGGCGAAACTGGTGGAACTACATATTTGGATATTAGCGAAGTTGGCAAAGTGATTGAGGCAAAAGATAAATATAACTTGCCCGACTATACAATGTAGAGATGCATTGGTGCAAAATACTAAAATCACAAAAGTGATTGGCTAATGGATGATAATTTACTTAGTGAGTATCTTCATGATCATATCGAAGCTGAGCCCGAGTGGCTGAAAGCTATAGCACGAAATGCGCAAGTAAAATTGCTGCACGGCGATATGATATCGGGACATCTTCAGGGTCGATTTCTGAAGATGATTACTCAAATGATTAATCCAACGCAAATTCTGGAGCTGGGTACCTTTATAGGATATTCGGCTCTCTGTTTTGCTGAGGCTTTGGATGATGCAGGCGTAGTTCACACAATTGAAATTGATGATGAACTCGAAGATTTGATAATTAACAACTTGGCAATGTCACCTCATGGTGGCAAAGTAAATCTTCACATAGGTGATGCTATGTCTATCATAGGCCAATTTGAAGATAATTTCTTTGAACTAGCCTTTGTGGATGCCGATAAAAGACTTTATTGGGACTACTTTGAAGCTCTTTTGCCCAAATTGGTTAGTGGTGGCTTCGTAATTGTTGATAATACTCTTTGGCACGGAAAAGTTGTGGAGCCAGTCAAAAGTAATGATTGGCAAACGAAAGCTATAATAGAGTTTAATGAGCGGTTGGCAAATGACAAACGTGTTGAGAAGGTAATATTACCTATGCGTGATGGAATAACATTAGTAAGGAAAAAATAAATAGATGGAATCAAATAGACAACAAAAGATAAACCGATTGATACAGAAAGAGCTTAGTGATATATTTTTGCTTGAAACCAAAAAAATGCGCGGAGTGCTAGTTTCAGTAACCAATGTGCGTGTAACACCCGACCTAAGTTTGGCGTATGCATATCTTAGCATCTTCCCATCCAGTCAGGGCAAGGAGCTTATGGAAAATATCAACGGCAATGTGAAGAGTATTAGATACGAATTGGGCAAAAGAGTAGGTAAGCAATTGAGAATTGTGCCCGATTTGCAATTTTACATCGACGATTCGCTCGATTATATTGAGAATATTGATAATTTGCTAAAGAAATAAACAATTTTGAACCTTTCCCTATTCATAGCGAAGCGATATCTGTTCTCAAAAAAATCGCACAATGCCATTAATATCATTTCATTGATTTCGGTGTGTGGCATTGCAATTGCCACAATGGCTATGGTGTGTGTGCTGTCGGTGTTTAATGGTTTTGGGGGCATAGTCGAGGGCATGTTTAGTGCCTTTGACCCCGATTTGAAGATTACGCCAAAGGCAGGAAAGGTTTTTAACTATGATAACGATACCTTCAAGCAGGTATTGAGCAATCCTTCAATTCAAATGTTCTCCGAATCGCTCGAGGAGAATGCAATTTACGAATTTGGCGACAATCAGGTGCCCGTGATTGTGAAGGGAGTATCGCAAGAGTTCCAAATAATGTCGGATATGGATAAGTTAATGCTTGATGGCAACTTTAAATTATCTGAAGATGTAGTGGATTACACTGTTCTGGGCGCTGGCCTAGCCATGTCGCTTGGTGCACGTTCTGGATTTATGGATCCTATTAAGATTTATGCACCCAAGCGCGATGTTCGAGTCAACCTTGCAAACCCTGGAGCTGCCTTTACAGATGTAAATGTTATGATTGGGGGGATATTTAGCCTCAATCAGCCCGAGATAGATGAACAAATGGCCATTGTCCCCATAAATTTGGCTCGTGAGCTCTTTAGATATGATAGCGAGGTCACTTCGTTGGATATTAATATAATTCCCAATGCATCTGTGAAAAAGGTGAAAGATCAGATTCAGTCCATAATTGGTGATGATTACGTTGTGCAGAACAGATACGAGCAGCAAATACAGTCGTTCAGGATGTTACAGATTGAAAAATGGGTAACTTTTCTGATTCTTGCTTTTATTCTTCTTATTGCAGCCTTCAATTTAGTGGGATCGTTGTCGATGTTGATTGTTGAGAAGGAAAATGACATCAACAGCCTAAGAAATATGGGTGCAAACAATAGCCTTATTGCAAATATATTCTTGTTCGAAGGTTGGTTGATTGCTTTTTGGGGAATAATATCGGGTATAATCATTGGATTGGTGTTGTGCTTGCTGCAACAAAATTTCGGATTGCTCCGTTTGGGCAGTGATGTGTCGGGTGTATATATCGTGGATGCTTATCCAGTGATAGTACGCCTCTGGGATGTGGCCATTGTGTTTGTAGTGGTGAGTTTGATTTCTATTTTAACCGTGTTTTATCCCATTAATAACTTAAAGAAAAAACTTAATAAGATATGAGAATAGCTGTTGTTGGCACAGGCTATGTAGGATTAGTATCGGGTGCTTGTTTTGCGGAGATGGGCGTTGATGTAACCTGTGTAGATATTGATGAGGCTAAGATTGAGGGACTCAAAAATGGCGTCATACCTATTTATGAACCAGGATTGAAAGACATCGTTGTCAGAAACCATCAAGCAAATCGTTTGCAATTTACCACCAGTCTCGTTTCGGTAATTAATGATATGGATATTATCTTCATTGCCGTTGGCACCCCTTCTGGTGATGATGGTGACGCCGATCTTAGTTATGTGTGGAATGTTACCAACACCATTGCTGACAGCATTAACAAATCGCTACTTATTGTTACCAAAAGCACAGTACCCATTGGCACAACACACGAAATTAAGGATAGGATAGAGAAGAGACTTGAAGAGCGAAAAATGAGTCATATAAAATTTGATATTGCTTCTAATCCCGAATTTTTGAAAGAAGGTGCTGCAGTGGAAGATTTTATGAGCCCCGATAGAGTAGTAGTGGGTGTAGAAAGTGAAAATTCTAAAGAAATAATGACTAGACTGTATCGTCCGTTCTTATTGAATAACTTTAGAGTTATATTTATGGATATCCTCTCGTCCGAAATGACAAAATATGCCTCTAATGCTATGCTTGCCACTCGTATCAGCTTTATGAACGATATTGCTAACCTTTGCGAACTCACAGGAGCCGATGTAAATATGGTTCGGCATGGCATCGGAAGTGATTCTCGCATTGGAAAGAATTTTTTATATCCTGGTTGTGGATATGGTGGTAGCTGTTTTCCTAAAGATGTGCGGGCAATAATAAAAGTTGCCGAGAAAATAGGCTACGAGATGAAGTTGCTTAAGGCTGTGGATGAGGTTAATAATAATCAGAAACAGATTTTGTTTCAAAAGTTATCAGATTTCTTTGATGGTAACATTTCTGGCAAAACAGTCGCTGTGTGGGGGTTGTCATTCAAACCAGGCACCGACGATGTTCGCGATGCACCATCATTAGAGTTAATAAATAGTCTTTTAGAAGCGCAGGCAAATGTTAGAGTGTATGACCCCGCAGCTATGGGCGAAGCAAGAAAAGAGTTAGGCGATAAATTATTTTACGCAAAAGACATATACGATGCTGCTAACAATAGCGATGCATTGATTGTTCCTACCGAATGGAAGGAGTTTAGACTACCCAATTGGGAAATACTAAAAAAAATAATGAAAACCCATCTAGTTATTGATGGTCGAAATATATATAGTAGAAAAGAGCTTACTGGCTTTGGCTTCGAGTATATGGGCATAGGTCAGTAGCATAACAAAGTAAGAATATTTTATCATAAATATGAATTTAATAGATGTGCTAAATTGGCGTTATGCTGCCAAAAGAATGACAGGAGATATAATTCCAAAAAGTGATTTACATCAAATACTTGAGGCTATAAGATTAGCACCCAGTTCATATGGACTACAGCCTTTTAGTGTAACAATGGTGGAGAGTAGGGATAAATTAAATGAGATTTACGAAAAAGCGTCGCCGCAGCCGGTGCTGAAACAGTGCTCGCACCTATTGATTTTTAAAGCTAGAACTAGGATTGATTCTGAGTTAGTGGAAGGTTATCTTGAGGATATGGCAAAAGCACGAAATGCGACTGAAGAACAAGTAGAAGGTACACGCAAAAGGATAGGTAGCATTCAAAACAATCCTTCTTTCAATAGATTAAGTTGGTCCATGCGCCAGGCTTATATTGCGTTAGGCTATGGTACTTTTGCCGCTGCACAGTTAGGTATCGACTCAACGCCAATGGAAGGATTTGATGTGGATGCATTAAATAATCTTTTAGGACTAGACGTTGAAAAAGAGAGGGCAGCTGTAATGCTTGCCTTAGGATATCGTAGCGAAGACGAAGATCACTCCATAAAATATGCAAAAGTGAGAAGATCACCCGAAAAAATGTTTGAGATAATATAGATTATCTCAACGAAAAGTTGAATAAAAAAAGGGCAACAAAATAATAGTTAATTTTGTTAGCCCTTTTTTGTTTGTTTGATTGCTACAATTATTTCGAAGCCTCAATTGAAGCTTTGCGAAAAGCTTTAAGTAATTTCTCTAATTCTAAAGAAGCTTTACGTGCACGGGCACCTGCTGCTTTGTTGTTTGCTCCTACTTGTAAATCTGCGTTCGTTTCGAAAGCGTTGATTTGCTCTTTAATGTTGTTTACTAATTCTTGCATAACTCTAAATTTTTTTTAAATCATGGCAAAGATAACAGTTTCATTTATACCACAAAAGTATGAGTGATTTTTTTTTGTAAAAATGTTGCTTATTTCCCCATTTTATCGCTTAGATAAGCCCATTGCTGATAAAAAACTATACTTAGAGAATACCTAGAAGAGTAAATTGGAGTGTTTTAGAGTGTTGATGTTCATAAATGAAAGATAGTTTGTCTTCTCTTTTCTATTATGTAAGTAGCTTTCGGTAATAATATTTAGATTGTTAATACTTTTTTAAGTGAATTTCTTTACTAGCAATAAAACGCTTGTTGTTTCTATGATTATTTATATCTTTACATATTCGTTGTTTTAAATACATACAACCTATTAATGTAAACATCATTATGAAACTAATTAGTCTATTCACACTTTCATTTTTACTCGTCTCACTTTCTTTATTTTCACAAGAAAGCAAATATCCAAAGCAGGCTCCTATGAAGCCCGAAATGTCAGAATATTGGACGCCTCAGCCAAAAGTAGTTACACCAGCTCAAACACCCGAAACTATACTAGTTGCGCCATCAGATGCGATAGTATTATTTGATGGAAGCGATTTGTCGATGTGGGAAAACTCTGAAGGAAAACCTGCCGAGTGGACCATTGGTGACGGATTCTTTACGGTGAAGAAAGGAAAAGGAATTATTAAGACAAAACAGCTGTTTAATGACTTTCAGTTACATATAGAATGGCGTATTCCTGAAGGTATAGAGGGTAAAAGTCAAGGCAGGGGCAATAGTGGTGTTTTTTTACAAGGTCATTACGAGATTCAGATTCTTGATTGCTACCAAAATGAAACATATGTCAATGGCCAAACTGGAAGTGTTTACAAACAAACTCCTCCTTTAGTAAATGCGATGCAAAAACCTGGAGTTTGGAATACTTATGATATTATTTACAACGCACCTACATTTACAAAAGACGGCACATACCGTACGCCTCCCACCGTAACTGTATTGCAAAATGGTGTTTTGTTGCAAAATCATACCACAATCCTAGGTACAACAGAATATATTGGCTTCCCAAAAGTTAAAGAACATGGAGCAGGACCCATTATTCTACAAGATCATGGTGATGCAGTTAGCTTTAGAAATATATGGATTAGAGAGTTATAAGTATATACACTATATAGCTCTTGAAAATTGCTATACGTAATATTGTTCGTTCTTTGCTACAATAAATGTATTGTTGTAGCGAAGAATGCGCTAAAGTTCCTAACTTTATCCATTTCCCCAACTCTTTATCATTAAAAACACACAACATCTTTTTTTTTTGTACTTTTGTCAATAATTGAAAACTCAAACATTTTATATGAATAAAAAGGCAAAAACAAAAAGACCTATTTCTGACAGCATTCTGCTCAATATCTTAGCTATTGGAGTGGTAGGTGTTTTATTGGTGATTCTAGCTTTATTGTTTCTAAATATATACACTCGTCATGGCGAGAATATCGTGGTTCCAGAATTGAAAGGACTGCAAGCCGATGAAGCGCAAATTATGCTAAAATCGAAAGGATTGAATGTTGAAATAGTAGATTCTATCTTTAAAAGTGATGCTGTGCCTGGATCTATTATTGATCAAACACCCAAGCCTAGTAATAAAGTGAAGAAGGGAAGAAATATTTATATTACAATACATTCATACAATCCACAGCAAATATCTATTCCCGATCTAGTTGATTATTCGTCACGTCAAGCTCTGTCCCTATTGAACTCCATTGGCTTTAGTGATGTTATTATTGAGGAGATTCCTGCTGAGTATAGCGGCTTAGTTATCTCGGTCAAGTATAGAGGTAGAACACTTGTGGCAGAAGAGTCAGTGCCTTTAGGACATACACTAACGCTAGTTGTAGGAAAAACTATTGATCAAGACTCATTAAGTACCGATCAGGATTATATTATACCAAATAGAGAGTTGAGGAGTGGATCTGTTGACAATGATAATATGTCGTCCACAAATAATAATATGGATGATTCCTTTTTTTAGACTAAAGTGAAAGATCTGGATTATATGGATGACTCGCTCGATGATAATGACGAGTGCATAGGTGATAACTCGCAAAATCAGCAGATGTATGAGCATCACCGATTTGTAGCCGATAAAGGGCAAGGATTGATGCGTATAGATAAGTTTTTGTCTATTAGAATAGAGGGTATATCTAGAAGCTTAATACAAAAAGCTGCTGCTGCCAATTGCATATTGGTAAATGATTTGCCTGTAAAGTCGAGCTATAAAGTTAAGCCCCTAGATGTAGTATCGTTGGTTATGGATCGTCCTCGTAGAGAGCTTGAAATAATACCTGAGAATATACCACTCGACATTGTTTTCGAAGATGATGACTTGATGGTAGTAAATAAACCTCCAGGCATGGTGGTTCATCCAGGGCATGGCAATTATACAGGCACATTAGTAAATGCTCTTGCCTATCATTTGCAATATGAAGTGGGTATGGATATGGATGACCCACGGTTAGGATTGGTTCATCGAATTGACAAGGATACTTCTGGACTTTTATTAATAGCTAAGACCGAAGATGCTAAAATCAATCTTTCGAGACAGTTTTTTAATAAAACTACAAAGCGAAAATATGTAGCTCTAGTGTGGGGTAATATAGAACAAGATGAGGGTACGATTGAGGGCTATATTGGTAGAGATATAAAGAATAGACTTATTATGAATGTATTTGAAGATGCATCCCAAGGCAAGCAAGCAATCACTCACTATAAAGTTATTGAAAGGTTTGGTTATGTTACTCTTGTGGAATGTATTTTAGAAACAGGTAGAACGCATCAAATTAGAGTTCATATGAAGTATATCGGTCACACATTGTTTAATGATGAACGTTATGGAGGCAATGAAATACTTAGAGGCAATCGATTTGCAAAGTATAAGCAATTTGTTTTTAATTGTTTTGATTTATGCCCTCGTCAATGCTTACATGCCAAGACATTAGGATTTATTCATCCAAGAACTGGAGAGGAAATGATTTTTGAAAGCGAACTGCCAATGGATATTAAAAACGTGATAGATCGTTGGAGAACTTATGCATCTACAATAGAGGAATAGACAATCAAAGTATAATAATATAGAATGAAAAAAAATATTGCTGTTGTTTGGGGTGGATACTCTTCCGAAAAAGAGGTTTCGGAAAAGAGCGCTCGTGGTATTTATTCATTTATCGACGGAAGTAAGTATAATGTATATAAAGTCAGAATAGACTCAAAAGAGTGGGTGGCTGAATATAATGATGAGTATTTGGCAATTGATAAAAATAACTTTAGTTTCAGTAATAAAGACATAAACATAAGGTTTGACTTCGCATATATCACCATTCATGGTACTCCAGGTGAGGATGGCCTGCTACAAGGATACTTTGATATGTTAGGAATCCCTTATTCAAATTGTGGAGTGTTGGCATCTGCCCTGACATTCGATAAGTTTATCTGTAATAACTATCTTAAATCCTTTGGATTTAATGTGGCTGAGTCGATAGTACTTCGAGCAGGCGACAAATATGATGCCGAAGAAGTAATAGAAAAGCTAAATCTTCCTTTATTTGTAAAGCCTAATTCAGGGGGCTCAAGTTTTGCAACAACAAAAGTAAAGGAAAAATCGCAATTAGAAGCTGCAATCTCTGAAGCGTTTGCTGAAGCATCAAATGTTATTATTGAGAGCTTTATTTCGGGAATAGAACTTACTTGCGGAATGTACGAAGGTGCAAATGGTCTTCAGTATTTGCCTTTGACAGAAGTTGTAACAGAGAATGAATTTTTCGACTATAACGCAAAATATAAAGGAGAGGTTGACGAAATTACTCCTGCTCGTATTTCTGCAGATCTAACCCTTGAAATACAGCGAATGACCGAACGAATTTATAGACTAGTAGATGCAAAGGGAATTATTAGGGCAGACTATATAGTTTCTGACAATGTGCCAATGCTGTTGGAAGTGAATACAACTCCAGGGATGACAGAGACTAGTTTTATTCCTCAGCAAATTGCTGCTGCGGGTTTAAACATTATGGAGGTAATGACTGATATTATAGAGTATGAATACGCTAAAAAAGCAATTCTAAATAAATAATGACTATGGAGAGATATAAACTACAAAACTTTGATGATATACGCCCAGTTCATGATAGTGAGGTGACAAACGTTATTTCTGGTTTGCTTAAAGATGTTAGTTTTAGAAGAGCTGTTGAGCCTTTAGTTGCTCCATTGACGTGGGAGATGTTTTCGGGGGCAATGATGTCTTGCAAAACAATTTATGAATTTCAGCGAAACATAATATACCCCTTCATGAAACAAATTATCGCAAAAACTACAGACGGAGTTTCCGCAGTAGGTATTGATAATTTGAAGAAAGAAGAATCATATCTTTTTATCTCTAACCATCGTGATATTGTTTTGGATGCAGCATTACTAAACATTATGTTTTTTGATAATGACAGAAATACTTCGGAAATAGCAATAGGTGATAATTTACTCATTTATCCTTGGATTACCGATTTGGTTAGACTAAATAAAAGTTTTATAGTCAAGCGTAAGGTATCAATACGTGAGATGCTTGCCACTTCAAAGCAGTTGTCAGAGTATATATATGACACAATCAATAGAAGAAATCAATCAATATGGTTGGCACAAAGGGAGGGTAGATCTAAGGATTCAGATGATAGAACACAAGGAAGCTTATTAAAAATGTTGACTTTGTATGATAGAACTGAACCATTGAAGGCACTACAAGCATTAAATATCGTGCCATTAGCATTGTCGTATGAGTATGACCCTTGTGATTATCTTAAAGCAAAGGAGTTTCAACAGAAGAGGGATAATCCTGAGCATGTAAAGAGTCAGTCAGATGATATCGAAAATATGCGTACAGGCATCACTGGATACAAGGGGAAGGTGGTATTTAGTTTTGGGAATCCGATTAATGAAAAGTTAGAAGAAACTACAGATAATGTAGAGAAATCTGATGTATTATCTTTTGTATCTAAATCTATCGACACTGAAATATTTAGAAGCTATTATTTCTTCCCCATTAATTGGGTTGCTTATGATATGATGATGGGAACAATAAATCATTCCGATAAATATAGTGATTCAGATGTTGAAAACTTCAATAGTTATTTAGATAGACAAATAGATAAAATAGATTTACCAAATAAGGATTATAACTTTCTTCGTGGGAAGATAATTGAGATGTATGGCAATACAGTAAAGAATCAATTGTCAGTTAAATAATAAAGCTCACTTATAAATTAATATGGGTTTGAGGCGTGTATTATATTTGATGTTATTTTCTTTATTCGCTCTTGGTTGCAGTAAAGAGGGGGTAGAACGTATGGATGATTTCTTATTAGATTTTGCTACTGTAAATAAATCTTCCGGTAAAACATACTTTATTCTAGATAACTATAGAGTTCTTGTTCCTACCATTGAGCCCACTCAATCGTGGAATGAAGGACAACGAGTAGGGATAAACTATACACTTCTAAATGGAGACACAATTAAAATTAACTCTGTGTCAGAAATATATACTGGACAATTGAAGTATATTGATGAGGAAGAAGAAATAGAAGATGATCCTATAAAAATTGAAAGTGTTTGGGTAGGGGGTAGTCATCTTAATATTATCTTTTATGCAGAATATTATGATACACCTCACATTATTAAGTTGTTTTATAATATAGATGATAATTCAGAGGCAAAATTATATCTTAGCTATTCTAGAAATGGCGATTCGCCAGGTTACTCCAAAAAAATGTATGCTTCATTTAATCTTGCTTATATTCAGTCCGAGTCAGAGGATAGTACTCCCTTTAAGTTATCTATAAATACTTTTGCTGGATTGAGAGTGTATGAGTTTGCAGTATCGGGAAAGAGACGATAATAGTTTATTACAATCATAATGGGAGATGTAGGTTTATACATATGATGAGTTGGCTATAAATAATGGCTACTGTCAGGTATGTTTTGAGTGATTTCAATAGCATAAAAAAACACTTGTAAAAGTAAATTTTATGTTTTAGTCATTATTAACTCTATGCATCTGCGAGGTTAATATTATTATACATACTTTTGTTGACGTGCACATGCATTATGTCGTATTTACAGTAATTCGCTATGCCTATCGCTGGTTCGTATCATAGGTAAATTATTAATTATGCATGACAAAATAGAGGACTTCCTAAAAGAACAATGAAATACAAAAATAATATTTTCATACTATGACTACAAGAAGAGATTTTTTAAAAAGCGCTGCTATGGCTTCAGCTGGCTTAGCAATTGGTGGCATTAGTACAAAAGCTAACGCTACAAGGACAAATGCTGCTAGTTATAGCAGAATCGTAGGCTCGAACCAAAAGGTGAACTTGGCTTTTATAGGAGTTGGAAATCGTGGTTGGGAAATCATGAATGATTTTGCCAAGACAGACTTAGCAAATGTTGTAGCACTATGTGATGTTGATTTGGGCGCAAAGCATACTACCAATGCATTAAATAAATATCCTAATGCGAAGCGATTTAAAGATTTCAGAACCATGTTTGATAAAATGGGCAACGAAATTGAAGCTGTTGCAATTGCTACACCTGACTTTGCTCACTTTCCAGCGGTAATGATGTCAATTAAAGAGGGTAAGCACGTATATGTAGAAAAGCCAATGGCTAGAACCTTTAATGAGGTGGAGCTAATGATGAAGGCTGCACGTAAATACCCAAACGTTGTTACCCAAATGGGTAATCAAGGGCACTCTGAGGCTAATTATTTCCAATTCAAAGCTTGGAAAGAAGCTGGGATCATTAAAGATGTTACAGCAATTACTGCTCATATGAATAACCCAAGACGTTGGCATGGCTGGGATCCAAAGATTACAAAGTTTCCTGCAGCGGAGCCAATTCCAGAAACATTAGATTGGGATGTATGGTTATCGGCACAATCTTATCATGATTTTAATAAAGATTTTCACTATGGTCAGTGGCGTTGTTGGTACGACTTTGGTATGGGTGCACTAGGTGACTGGGGTGCACATATTATAGATACTGCGCATGAGTTTTTAGATTTAGGCTTGCCTGAGGAGATTAGCCCTATAATGCTAAAGGATCACAATGATTTCTTCTTCCCAATGTCGAGTACTATTGAATTTAAATTCCCAAAACGTAAGAAGATGCCTCCTGTAACTATCACTTGGTATGACGGTGTAGATAATATCCCGGCTGTACCAGAAGGATATGGTGTAAGCGAATTAGATCCTAATATCCCAACAGTGGGAGGCGGAAAGATTCAGCCTGCTAAATTAAACCCAGGAAAAGAGATTTATAGTAAGGACTTAACCTTCAAAGGTGGATCGCATGGAAGCACACTAAGCATTATCCCCGAAGAAAAAGCAAAAGATATGGCTAAAAAGCTTCCAGAAGTTCCAAAGAGCCCATCTAATCACTTTGCAAACTTCTTGTTGGCATGTCAAGGTAAAGAGAAGGCGCGTTCACCATTTGAGATTGCTGGTCCTTTGAGTCAAGTATTCTGTTTGGGTGTTGCTGCTCAAAGATTCAATAAAAAGATCATCTTCGACAGAAAAACTAAAACAGTTACGAACGATGCATTTATTAACGCATTCCTTACTGGTGAACCACCACGTAGAGGATGGGAGGACTTCTACATTGTATAATAATGAAAAAACAAAAAAAGATACATAATATAAATATGAAAAAATATAGCTTGCTAATTTTAGCTTTAGTTGTTGTGTTTACAGCAACTGCACAAGAGCCTAAGTGGCAGTCATTATTTAATGGTCGAAACCTAAGTGGATGGACTAAATTGAATGGTGATGCCGAATATAAGGTGAAGGATAAAACCATAATTGGTATTTCAAAAACAAAGACGCCTAATACTTTCCTTTCTACAAAGAAAAAGTATGATGATTTTATTCTTGAGTTTGATTTTAAAGTTGAGGATGGCTTAAACTCGGGAGTTCAGTTTAGAAGCCATAGTCTAAAAGAATACAACAATGGACGAGTACATGGTTATCAATTCGAGATAGACCCATCAGACCGTAAGTGGACAGGTGGGATATATGACGAAGCACGTAGGGGTTGGTTGTATCCTTTGACTAATAACAAAACTGGAGGAGATGCCTTTAAAAACAATGAGTGGAACAAAGCACGTATTGAGGCTGTTGGTACTTCTATCAGAACTTGGGTAAATGGGGTGTTATGCTCTGATTTGCTTGATGATGGAGATTCAGAGGGATTTATCGCACTACAAGTGCATGGAATAGGTAATAATGAGAAGCTAGCTGGCAAAACAGTGTCTTGGCGTGATATTCGTATCTTGACTAAAGATGTGGAAAAATATAGAACTGCTGTTACTAACGAGAACGTTGCTCAGATTAATAATATTGACAATACTGTTTCTGAAAGAGAAGCTAGAGATGGCTGGAAGCTTCTATGGGATGGAAAAACATCTAACGGGTGGCGTGGAGCTAAGTTAGATGAGTTCCCAGCAAAAGGATGGACTATGGATAATGGTTTGCTTAAAGTCCATAAAAGCGATGGTGGCGAATCAACAAATGGTGGTGATATAGTAACTACTCGTCCTTACAAAAACTTTATGCTTACAGTTGATTTCAAAATTACAGAGGGAGCAAATAGTGGTATAAAGTATTTTGTAGATACTAATCTGAATAAAGGTGCTGGCTCAGCAATTGGATGTGAATTCCAAATATTGGATGATGAGAAGCATCCTGATGCTAAGCTAGGAGTAAATGGAAACAGAAAGCTGGGTTCATTATACGACCTTATTGCTGCACCAACAAATAAACCTTTCAAGAAAGGTTCATTTAATACTGCTCTGGTTATTGTGAAAGGTAATCACGTTGAGCATTGGTTGAATGGGGTGAAAATTATTGAGTATGACAGAAATACTCAAATGTGGGACGCGCTAGTTAAATTTAGCAAGTACAAAGATTGGCCTAACTTTGGTAATGCAGAAGAAGGGCTTATACTATTGCAAGACCATGGTGATGAAGTGTGGTTCAAAAACGTTAAGATTAAAGAGCTAGACTAAGTAAAGATATATCAATTTGATATTATGAAGGCTGTCTCCGTGGTGGGGCAGCTTTTTTATGTTGAGCTAATTTCTATTCAATCAAAAAGCCGCCCCTACATATCAGGAGCGGCTTTTATATACTTGCACGTAATAATATCGATTATCCGTCAAATTTCTCAAGCCTTACATCGCCATCCTCATCAAGCACAGCATATGAGAAGTGACTTATCCAGTCGCCAAGATGTATGACATGAGTTTTATCATTAAGCTTAAAGTCTAGAACAATATGTCGATGACCGAATATGAAGTAATCAATATCAGGTTGTTTCTTGACTTTCTCTTTTGCAAACTTGATTAGAAACTCTTTGTCTTCTCCCAAAAAATCGGCAATGGCACCGCTTTCTCTGCTATGACTCGACCATGCATGTGCAAGCGCCACAGTCCATCGTGGATGAATGCCAGCAAAGAAAAACCTTAGCACTTTACTATGAAATATCTTTCGTAATATCTTAAATGATAAAGAGTCATCTCCCAATCCGTCACCGTGGGCAATAAATAGGTGTTTGCCGTTGATTGTTGCTATAATTGGAGCATGGTGTATTATTAGTCCACATTCGTTTTGTAGATAATCTGTGAGCCATATGTCGTGATTTCCAATAAAGAAATGCACATCTATGCCTGAGTCGGTTATCTCTGCCAGTTTGCCTAGCACTCGTGTGAAGCCACGGGGTACTACTTTTTTGTACTCGAACCAATAGTCGAAAATATCACCAACCAAATAGATGGAGTGGGCGTCTTGCTTAGCAAAGTCTAAGAAACGACATAGCTTACGCTCAGTATCTGTTGGGTTGACATGGAACTTAGATCCAAGATGGGCGTCTGAAAGAAAATATACCTTTTTATCCACAAATACTAGTTTACATAAATCCTAATTCAAGCAATGCCTCTTCGCTCATCATTGATCTGTCCCATGATGGTTCGAATGTAAGCTTTAGATCCACACTATTTACTTCATCTATAGAATCTACTTTCATTTGCACATCCATTAATATAAAATCGGCAGCAGGACAGCTAGGCGTGGTAAAGGTCATTTCGATTATCACGTTGTTTGCGTCATCAATATCTATGTCATAAATTAATCCTAAGTCGTAAATGTTAACGGGTATTTCGGGGTCGTAGCATGTTTTAAGCATCTCTACCACCTTATCTTGTAATTTTTGTAATTCGTCGTTCATTATCTTTGTTTTTATATTTAAATTATTCCGTTGTCAGCGTAGCTATAATAGGTTTCGCCACAAACTATTATATGGTCAAGAAGCTCAATATCCATCCATCTTGCTGCCTCTTTAAGTTTCTTTGTTAATGCAGTATCTTGTGGGCTTGGCGTGCAGTTTTCGGATGGGTGATTGTGTCCTAAAATTATTCCACTAGCGTAATGATTGATAGCTTCTCGCAATATCAATCTAATATCTACCACTGTTCCCGAAATTCCACCTCTGCTCACTTGCATTGTAGCTACCACTTTGTTTGATCTATCTAATATCAATGCCCAAGTCTCCTCGTGGTTTAAGTCGGATAGAATGGGGAAAAACTGTGAATAGGCATCTTTTGAGGAAGTTATCTTTTTTTTGTCTGGAATTTCCTCTAGTTTTCTTCGCCTACCTAGTTCTAGCGATGCTATAATGTTGATAGCCTTAGCGGGTCCAATGCCTCTAAAGCCATTTACCAAATCGTTAACGCTTAACTTAGCCAAATTGTTGATATTATTGTCCGATTTGTGAAGAATTTTCCTACTCAGTTCTACAGCACTTTCGTTGTCATTTCCCGAACCTATTATAATAGCCAACAGCTCTGAGTCTGTTAATGCATTAACGCCTTTTTGCATCAATTTCTCTCTTGGTCTATCTTCCTCTGCCCAGTTTTTAATACTACCGCTTTTCATACTCTAATACATAAAGTTAATCGTGCACAAAGATAAATAAAAAAGGGTCGATAGCTAATCAAATTCATAGTATAAATGTACATCATAGTTATTCGTCTTGTGGCGTGGATGTGTATTTTATTTTTGGGGGATTATTTCCGTGTAGAATGTATGGGTTAATAAAATTTGAAGTATTCTTTCTATATGATATGTATGACTGAAAAACTTTTTAGTAGTTCCCGACGTACGGAAAGTATGTCTAAACGGTTTTTTTGGGATCCAAGACGTACGGAAAGTAGCCTAAAAAAGTTTTCAGACTTACTTTCCGTACGGAAAATAGCCTATAAAAGTTTTCAGAGCTACTTTCCGCACGGAAAATGGCCTGAAAAAGTTTTCAGAGTAACTTTCCGCACGGAAAGTAGGGTTAAAAAAGTTTTCAGACTTACTTTCCGTACGGAAAATAGGCTGAAAAAGTTTTCAGAATACTCCAAAAGGTGGTTTTTAAAATCAAAAAAGGCATTGATATTTTCAATGCCTTAATATTTGTATGTTGCAACATGTTGTAGTTGAGCCTGTTATTTTGCTCTTTCTACATATGCGCCTGTTCTAGTGTCTATTCTTATTTTTTCACCCGTATCGATGAAAAGCGGAACACGAACTTCTGCTCCAGTTTCCACAGTAGCTGGCTTAAGTGCGTTAGTTGCAGTGTCGCCTTTAATACCTGGCTCCGTATATGTTATTTCAAGAACAACGTGAGCTGGCATCTCAGCCGTAAGTATAGTTTCGCTTTCAGCGTGCATTTGCACTTCCACTATGTCGCCTTCTTTCAGAAATTGAACACCATCTATCTGTTCTGCTGGGATTGGAATTTGTTCGAAAGTTTCAGTATTCATGAAGTTGTATCCCATATCATCTTGATATAGGTATTGATATGGGCGACGTTCGATGCGCACCTCGTCAATTTTTACTCCCGCATTAAATGTTTTATCTAAAATGCGTCCTGTGGTTACGTTTCTTAGTTTTGTTCTAACGAAAGCTGCACCTTTACCTGGTTTTACGTGAAGAAATTCAACAATAAAAAAGTATTGTCCTTCCAGGTCGATGCACATTCCGTTTCTAATATCTGCTGTTGTTGCCATAAATTAATGAATTGATATAAACTATTATTATTGTCGCAAAAGTACTTATAATCATTTGACTTGACAAATAATAGCTACATAAGGTTCATTCCCTCAAGAACTAACTTAATTATAAACAGAACAAAAATTACCCACATAGTAGCTGATATTTGTTTAAATCTTCCGTTTATTGCTTTCAATAACACAAACGAAAGCATACCAAACACAATACCCTGTGCTATGCTATAAGCAAATGGCATCATCACAATTGTTAAGAAAGCTGGAAGTGCCTCTGTCATGTCATCAAAATTGAGGCTTACCACTGATGATATCATAAATAGTCCCACTAAAATAAGTGCTGGAGCTGTAGCCGATGCTGGAACCATCAAAAATATAGGGGCAAAAAATAGTGCTAATAAGAACATGAATGCCGTAGATAGCGACGTAAGTCCAGTGCGTCCTCCCGAGGCTACACCCGATGCACTTTCCACGTATGATGTAACAGTGCTGGTTCCGAGCATGGCTCCGAATGTGGTTCCTAATGCGTCGGCAAATAGTGCATTTCTTATTTGAGGGAAGTTGTCATTCTCGTCCATTAAGTTTGCCTTCTTTGCTACTCCAAGTAGAGTTCCCAGCGTGTCGAATAGGTTTACAAATAGAAATGTAAAGACAACTATCAACATGTCAAAAGTGAATAAATTGTGCCATTCAAACTTCATTAATACTGGCGATATGCTAGGAGGCAGAGCGATTAAGCTTCCTTCGGGGAATGTAACCAAACCAAGAATTGCTGCAAATGCGGTGGATACGGCAATACCGATAAGAAACGAGCCATGTATATTTTTGTAGTGAAGCACCGCCATCACTATCAATCCTAGTAGTGCCACCCAAATGTGTGGGTTGGACATCTCGCCTAGTGTCAACATTGTATTCTCATCTTTAATAATCAATCCAGCATTTTGCATTCCTATTAGTGTGATGAAAAGTCCAATACCTACAGGAATGGCATCCTTTATGGTTTTAGGTATGCTTTGCACTATTAGCTCTCTAATATTGAAGAATGTAAGTAGCAAAAATATAATACCCTGTATAAAAAC
This sequence comes from Proteiniphilum sp., assembly GCA_012728465.1. Lineage (GTDB taxonomy): Bacteria > Bacteroidota > Bacteroidia > Bacteroidales > Dysgonomonadaceae > Petrimonas. Next base: position 18,554 of record JAAYFB010000453.1, read on the forward strand.
TGCCGTAAGTGCCATTTGCCAGGAGTAGCCCAAGCCTAACACTACAGAGAATGCAAAGAAAGTGTTGAGCCCCATGCCAGGAGCAGCTGCAATAGGTATGCGCGCAATAAGTGCCATACATATAGTGCCCACAAAACTAGCTATTGCTGTGGCCGTAAATAGTGCTGAGCGGTCCATGCCTGCAGCACTCAATATGTTGGGGTTTACAATCAGGATATATGACATAGTAAGAAAAGTGATCACCCCCGCCATTACTTCTCTTTTTACATTTGTGTCGTGCTCCTTTAGTTTGAAGAATTTATTTAACATTGCTATATAGTATATTTATTGTTAGAAGTTCCACTTAGTAGCTAGAGTAGGGATAGCATAGAATTTGTTCTCTGTAAACTTGTTTACAAAGTTATAGCTAAGCTCTATCTCGCTTCCAATCGAGAAGTTGTCTGTAATATTATACCATATTTGAGGCTCGCTCAAGAGAACAATGTTCTTGCCTTTTGCCTCTGGACCTTTAGTAAACTGCTTGTCCTCTGTCCAAAGATCAAGAAATCCTCCTAGTGATAACTTACCGTTTACAAGGGTAGCGTTCCATGTTACTGTCCATTGTGCATCATGGCTCAATTCACTAAAAGCGTTTAGCTTGTAGGCCACATATGTGCTCATATTAAATTGACCCAATTGAAATGGATACTGTGCACCAGCCAAATATGCACCAGGTATCGAAAAGCCTGCACCAGTGCCTTTTATCAATCCTAGCCCACCATTGTACTCGATGTGCGGCATTACAGGGAAGTCTTTGATTTTAAATGCACGTGCTATCTCTGTATATGCAAGACCTGGGTTCATTTTGTTGAAATTTAAATCAACATCCGCAAACATGAAAGTATGTCCCCATTTGTCGGGTTTAAACATCTCGAATGTAGCGGTTAGATAGCTCGATTGTGAGGCTTTGTTGCCATAAAGAGCATGACGTGAATCAAAATGAAGTTGTAAATTTTGTGAGAAGGCAGTTAATGTTGTAGTCATCAATACGGCCAAAATGCATAGTTTGCGAAACATGTTTTTAAGTTTGAAAGTTTTATAAAATATGTAGTTGATTATATTAGGGCGCGAAAATAATGAAAATGATTATAAAAAGTAAATAAAAGTATTGCTTTCTTATCTTTTGTATGATATCTTTTATATTTATCACTTAAAGTTGTATTTTTGTCAGTTCACAAAAACTCAACTTTATATTAATTATGCAAGACAGTAAACCCAATTCATTGGTAATTTATAATACTCTAAGTCGTTCAAAGGAACCATTTGAGGCCATTAATCCCCCATTTGTTGGGATGTATGTTTGTGGGCCCACAGTTTATAGCGATGTCCATTTGGGCAATAGCCGCACCTTTATTTCATTTGATATCATATATAGATACCTACTTCACTTAGGATACAAAGTGAGATATGTAAGAAATATAACTGATGCTGGGCATCTTGAAGGTGATAACGATGAGGGCGATGACAAGTTTGCAAAGCGTGCCAAGCTCGAACAGCTCGAACCTATGGAGATAGTTCAGAAATATACAGTTGGTTTTCACAATGTGTTGAGAGCATTTAATACACTTCCACCAAGCATCGAACCAACTGCAACAGGACATATCTTAGAGCAGATTGAGATGATTAAAGAAATCATTAAAAATGGATATGCTTATGAAGTTGATGGTACTATATACTTTGATGTAGAAAAGTATAGTCAAGAGTTCAACTATGGTGCCTTGACCAACCGAAAGCTTGAGGACTTGCTTGAAGGCACACGTGAGCTGGACGGACAAGATGAAAAAAGAGGTCGTTTAGATTTTGCTCTTTGGATAAAGGCAAAGCCTGAAACTCTTATGAAATGGCCTTCGCCATGGGGTTGGGGTTTTCCTGGTTGGCATATCGAATGTTCGGCAATGAGTTCTAAATATTTAGGAGAGACATTTGATATTCATGGTGGTGGTATGGATTTGCAGGCTACACATCACACCAATGAGATTGCACAATCTCAAGCTTGTAGTAATGTCGATCCTGTAAAATACTGGGTTCATACTAATATGCTTACAGTGAATGGCGTTAGGATGTCTAAAACTGCAGGTAATGGATTTTTGCCCGAAGAACTATTTACAGGTAATCATCGTTTACTAGAGCGTGGATATTCTCCAATGACAGTTCGCTTTTTTATGTGTCAGTCACACTACAGAAGTACACTAGATTTCTCTAACGAGGCATTGCAAGCTGCAGAAAAAGGCTATAAGAGACTAATGGAGGCAATTAGCAAAATTGATAAAATAGAGCCTTCTGATACTTCATCTGTAAGCATTGATGAAATCAAAAATAACTGCTATGCAGCAATGAACGATGATTTTAATACTCCTACACTTATTGCGCACTTGTTTGATTCTGTTAGGGTAATAAATTCGGCAATTGACAAAACTGAAACATTAACGTCTGATGATATTGTAGCATTGAAGACTCTGATGAGCACATTTGTATTTGAGGTGCTTGGATTATTGGATGAAGCTGATGCAGGTGTTGGTGGTGAGGTGATTGATGGACTAATGTCTTTGATTTTAGATATACGTAAGTCTTCTCGCGAAAAGAAAGACTGGGCTACTTCTGATCTTATCCGTGATCAACTACAAAAGTTGGGTGTTCAGGTTAAGGATACTAAAGATGGCACCGAGTGGAGACTTTAAAAAAGTAAGTCCATAATAGTGTCAGCTCTTTGCGTTATGCTTGCTTATGGCACTTGTCATTTGCTCTGTGTTGACGCAAAACTCAATAAATGATGTGATTTTGAACTCTATAATTTGTAGAGTATTATTTTGAAATCACCAACATTAGATAATATATATAATGCAAATAATAATGTCGCCCGCTAAATTGTTAGATTTTAGTGGCGAAGATAAACAAGTAGAAACTACTACACCGAGATTTGAGGAAATGACAAATCAATTGATAGAGGTTTGTCAAAAGCTATCTGTTGATGAGATAAAGAGTATAATGAAAGTGAACCATGATATTGCTAATAACGCATATGGTTGGTTTCAATCATTCTATTCAAACACTGTGCCCACACGTGCTGCTGCACTTGGATATAATGGTATAGCTTATAAGGGTCTAAATGCTCATGACTTTAATAAGTCAGATATTGAGTATGCTCAGAGTCATCTCAATATTGTTTCGGGATTGTGGGGAATGTTGCGTCCATTTGATTTAATAAAACCATATAGGCTAGAGATGGTTCGTAAAATACAACCTGAAGGTTATCGTAGTCTTTATGAATTTTGGAAAGAGGCTCTTAATAATCATCTATCTGATAGTTTGGATACTGATGAAAAAGTGATTATCAATTTGGCTTCGAATGAGTATTCGAAAGTGCTTAATAAATCACTTCTTCCTAAAGGTACAAGAATAATTGATATTGTTTTTCTTCAGCAACAAGGAGATAATTTCAAACAAATAGTAGTTCATAGCAAAAAAGCACGAGGTATGATGTCGCGCTTTATAATTAAGAACAAACTTGTAATTGCCGAAGAGGCAAAATCATTTGATTACGAAGATTATTTCTTTTACCCTCATCTTTCTGAAGAAAATAAGTGGGTCTTCGTAAGATAATCACATCAACGATTATTATATGAGAGAAAAAAGATCTCAGTTTGGCTCCAAACTAGGTATGATTGCAGCCGCAGCTGGCTCTGCAGTTGGATTGGGCAATATATGGCGTTTTCCGAGCGAGACGGCAGATGGTGGTGGTGCTATTTTTATTTTAGTGTACATATTTTGTATTCTATTGTTTGGAGTTCCATTGATGGTTGCCGAGTTTTTATTAGGCAGATCATCAAGAGCCAATGCAGCAGGAGCTTTTCACAAACTAGCTGCTGGCACTCAATGGAAATGGGTGGGGCGAGTAGGAGTTTTATCAGGATTTGTAATTCTTGGTTTCTACATGGTGGTGTGTGGATGGACGCTAGATTATTTTTTTCAATCTATAACGGGCAACATTGTTAATGCGACAGATTTTGGTGCTCATTTTTCATCACTGCTAGATAATAAGATAAAGCAAATATTATTGATGCTAGTATTTTTGTTGCTCACAGCATATTTTATTTATGCAGGGGTGCAAAAAGGGATAGAGTCGTCGGCCAAGGTTATGATGCCACTACTTTTTCTTCTATTAATTGTGATGTCAATTCGTGCAATGACCTTGAATGGGGCAGGTGAGGGATTAGCTTTCTTGTTCAAACCTAATTTGGCTGAAGTGAAGTCCACAGTATTTATTGATGCAATGGGACAGGCTTTCTTTTCCTTATCTCTTGGAATGGGGTGTATGTTGACCTATGCATCATATTTTAATAAAGAAACTAATCTAATAAAGACATCTATTCAGGTCTCCATACTTGATACTATTGTAGCATTAATGGCGGGTATAATAATATTCTCGTCCGCGTTTGCACTCACAAATAATACTGATACTATTGTGTCGGAGCTAGTGGCTGGAGGTCCAGGGTTGTTGTTTATCACCATTCCCGATCTTTTTAATCAAATGCCAGGCTCTGCTATCTGGTCGTCTTTGTTTTTCTTATTGCTTGCTATCGCCGCACTTACCTCTACAATATCATTGATGGAGGTAGTTACTGCATACTTGCTAGAGGAATATAAAATGACTCGCAAGCGAGCACTTCAGTATATTGTTAGCGGGGTATTTGTGCTAGGTGTATTTTCTGCAATATCATCCGGGTTCTTTAATTTTTTAGATATCATATCAGCTAAGTTTATGATGCCAATTGGTGGACTCTTTATATCTTTGTTTGTGGGTTGGTATCTAGATAAAAAAATAATACAAGTAGAGATAACCAATGATGGCAGTCTTAGATTTGGTATAGGGTTCTTAAAAGCATATAGTTTTATACTTAAGTTTTTAGCACCTGCTGGCATATTGGTTATTTTCCTTTATGGATTGTTAGGTTAAGATGATATTTTGCACCTATAGTTCCTAAATCATTGTTTTGTCACTCCACATTAAATCATTATTTTTGTAGAAAATATATACTTAGTACATGCAATACAAAATATATTCTCCAAATAAATTAAATGTCTCTATTGATTTACCTGCATCAAAAAGTATTAGTAATAGAATACTAATATTGAATGCACTAAGTTTAAATCAAAATCCAATAGATAATCTTTCCGATTGTGAAGACACTCAAGTATTAATTGATGTGTTTAACTCCGATTCTAATGAATTTGATGTAAGAGCTGCTGGTACTGCTATGCGATTTCTTACAGCATTTCTATCGGGAGTGGATGGAGAGTGGATATTGAAAGGATCAAAACGAATGCACGAACGACCAATTCATCCGCTAGTTGACACACTTGTGTCTCTAGGAGCTGATATAGAGTATTTGGAAAATAGAGGCTTCCCTCCATTAAAAATAAAAGGTAAGAAGCTAAATGGGGGAGAGGTTTATGTGTCTGGGAGTATAAGTTCTCAATTTATTTCTGCCTTAATGATGGTAGCACCAGTAATGAGAGATGGATTAACTTTGCATATTCAAGATGAAATAATATCAAAACCATATATCCATTTAACTGCAAAGTTGATGGAGGAATTTGGTGTTAATGTAAAATGGGATGATGATAAAATTCAAATAAAGCCACAAGCATATAAACCTATAAAATATAGAGTGGAGCCTGATTGGTCGGCAGCATCTTATTGGTATGAGATG
>JAAYFB010000454.1 GCA_012728465.1 Proteiniphilum sp.
GATAAAACTCATTGCTGAATTTGTAGATAAGAGAGAGCAAGCATCATCTCTATTTGATGATATAGAAAACAGATACAACGATTATATAGATATTGCAAAGGTAATAAAACAAAAGCCTACAATACTTTCGGGAGATAACTTCCAAGATACTTGGTATGTGCCAGGTGGTGACAGCTTTAATGCACACTATTTTAATGATGCTGGCGCAAATTACTATTACAAAAACGACAAAACAAATGGAAGTATAGGACTAGATATAGAGTCAATACTAGTACAATTTGGTGATGCAGATGTATGGATAGATTGTGAGGCAAATAGCTACACAGAGCTAATAAATAAAGACAGAAAATATAACCTATTGAAAGCCGTAAAAAACAAACGAGTATTCAACAACAGAAACAGAACTACTGCAACAGGGGGCAACGACTACTTCGAAAGTGCTATTGCTAACCCTGACTTAATACTTCGGGATATAATCAAGGCTCTTCATCCAGATATGTTTCAAGACAATCAATTCACATACCTAAAGCCACTAAAATAGAAGGAGAACTGACAAATTGAAAAATAATACTCACATCTTTATTATTCTAGCATTAATGCTAGTGGTACTTTTTGCTATTGATTTATTCACTGGTAATGCCAACATATCCATTACCCAGGGCTTTGCCGCACTTTTTGGGACATCTGAAAATGAAATAGTAGATGAAATAATATTCAACTATAGGCTACCAAAAGCTATAACAGCTTTATTGGCAGGAGCATCATTATCTATTGCGGGATTATTAATGCAAACTCTTTTCAGAAATGCATTAGCGGGTCCAGATGTATTAGGAGTGAGTTCGGGTGCAGGGTTGGGAGTAGCATTACTTACTTTATTGGCAGGAACCACAGCCTATCCATTCATAGAATCGCTTGGCAACATGGCACAGGTGATAGTAGCTATTGGTGGTGCTACATTAGTGTTGCTATTAATACTTTTTGTATCTTCTCGAATAAATGATTCTGTTACTATATTAGTGTTAGGTATGATATTTGGGTATGTAACAAGTGCTGCCATAACTATCCTGCAAAGTTTTGCTGATCCCGATTCACTAAAATTATTCATCACATGGACATTTGGAAGCTTAAGTACCGTAACGTGGGCAAAGATGCCTATACTTGCTACTTTTATAGTAATAGGAATTGTTGCAATATTTATAATTCAAAAACCACTGAATAGCTTACTACTTGGCGAAAAATATGCAATAAGCATCGGCTTAAACGTAAAGCAAATGCGCGTAATAATTATTATCATCACAGCAATCATAACTGGAGTAGTAACTGCCTTTACTGGTCCTATTGCTTTTGTGGGAGTGGTAGTTCCACACTTTGCACGAAGTTTCTTTGGCACAGTCAATCACAAAACAATAATTCCTGCTACATTACTATTAGGAAGCATCTTACTCATAGGTTGTGATATTATTTCTCAAATACCATTATCAAATCGAACACTCCCAATAAATGCTGTAACAGCATTGTTTGGTGCACCAATGATTGTATGGATAGTCCTAAAGAGAAAAAAGCTATGAAGAAGAGAATATATTTACAAACATAGATACCTATAGACTCAGATGCACTCATAAACAAAAACTATCAACACTATAGAATTACTCAATACCACATAATTCTATTCAACTAGAAATCTTTTGTGCTTGCACTTTAAAATCGTATCTTTGCATATATAAAATTACAATTAACTAATAAATAACAATTTATGAACACATTAGATTTTACACAAGTAGATGCTAAAGTAGCAAGTGACGTGACTAAAGAACTTCAAGTTCTCTTAGCAAATTTCCAATTATTTTACACTAACCTTCGCGGTTTTCACTGGAACGTAAAAGGTCCTTTCTTCAAACCTCTTCACGAAGAGTACGAAGCAATGTATGATGACTCAGCTGCAAAAGTTGACGAAATAGCTGAAAGAATCCTTATGTTAGGTCAAACTCCTGAGCACAAGTTTAGCGAATACCTAAAGGTTGCAACTATTAAAGAGACTGGAGTAGTGAGTGATGGTGC
>JAAYFB010000088.1 GCA_012728465.1 Proteiniphilum sp.
TTCAGCAAGCTCTTACCCCCCTCATTCATGGTGTAAACCAATTCGAGGCTACGAACAGTAAATTTATCTAATCGCACATATCTACTTTCGTCAATTTGCTTTAGGGATAAAATATGTCCCAACTGATTGTGTTGTGTAATATCCATGTAGTGCAATATAGCACCTGCAGCAACGACACCTAGTGAAAGATGATCGACACCAAATCCTTTTAGGTTTTGAATATCAAAATGCGCAGTAAGCCTATCATTAGCTGCATCTTCGGTAAATATCCAATCATCTAGCTCAAAAATAAAATAACCTGCACCAAAGCTCTCTTCAAACTTCTTTTTTCTTCCTCGTTCTATTAGTATCTCTTTGGGCGAAAAGTTTGATAATAGCTTATCCACTTCATCTCTATTACCCTCATATACTAAAAACTCACCTGTAGAAATATCTAGCAATGAAATTCCATACAAAGTTGATTTTTTGGCAACATACATTGATGCCAGAAAATTATTTTCTTTATGATTTAATATATTATCATTGATAGACACACCAGGTGTTACAAGCTCGGTGATGCCTCTTCTAACTAATGTTTTGGTCTCTTTAGGATTTTCGAGTTGATCACATATTGCAACCCTCTTGCCTGCTCTCACTAGCTTAGGCAAATATGTGTCAAGGGCATGATGCGGAAATCCCGCCATTGCTATTGGCCCTGATGGTCCATTGCCACGACGAGTAAGTGTTATTCCCAATATCTCAGAAGATACTATAGCATCTTCCGCAAAAGTTTCATAGAAGTCACCAACACGAAAAAGCAAAATAGCATCTGGATGCTCTCGCTTAATATCATCATGTTGCTGCATCATTGGTGTTTGTACTATCTTTTTACCCACTTATTTAATCCTATTCATTAATGTTATGCTCGCCAAAAATACAAAAAAAGCTCCGACTATTGAAATGCTATTTCTGATAATTGGAGCTTTTGGAAAATATCTATGTTTTAATAGCTAGATTATCTTTTATCGATTGGCTTTACTTATCAATATATCTGCTAACTCTTTCATGCCCTCAGATGCACCTTTCATAATATGATGCACTCCTCGTCGGCTAACAGACACTTCTTTTGGGTCGATAAGATATACAGGCACTCCGCTAGGAACATACTGCAACAAACCCGCTGCTGGATACACGCTCATTTGTGTGCCAATAATAACGTACACGTCCGCCTGCTCTGAAATGATAGCCGCATCTTCTATCATAGGCACAGCTTCGCCAAACCACACAATGTGAGGTCGCAACTGATACCCTCTTTCGCACTTCATCCCTATTTTCAAATCGCTATCATTTGGGTCAATATCATATATTATGGTATCATCCAGCACTGATCGCGACTTCATCAACTCTCCGTGAAGGTGCAATACATTACTACTACCAGCCTGCTCGTGCAGATTATCAATATTTTGAGTAATTATTTGCACGTCAAAGTGCTTTTCCAAATCAGCCAGTGCGTAATGCCCTTTATTTGGTTTAGCGTTAAGCAATTCTCGACGACGCACATTGTAAAACTCCAACACCAACTCAGGGTCTGCATCAAAAGCTTCGGGAGTAGCTACTTGCTCTACAGGATACTTATCCCACAATCCTCCCGAATCTCTAAATGTGGCAATTCCACTTTCGGCACTCATACCTGCACCAGTAAGTACAACTAGATTCTTCATACTATTTGTTTTATACGTTTTATATATTGAGGTGTGAAGTTACTAAAAACTTGAACAAGTCGGCCCAACAACTGGCAGATATATGGCAACAGCTCATATAAAGAGGTAAAAACGATAGCATTACAAACATTTTACGGTTATTTATCTACATTATTCGCTATAATGTTATAACTTTGCATGTTAAATTAAAAAACTGAAGAAGATTCAAAATGGAAAAACTAAGTTACGCTTTAGGAATGAGCATGGCATCGAGCCTTGTTAAATCGGGATTAAATAAAATAGATGTTGAGTCATTCTCAAAAGCATTTTCAGACATTATAAGCAATGGAGCTGCTGAGATGAGTCCAGAAGAGGCAAACCAACACATACAAGAGTATTTCAGCAGAATGCAAGAAGAGCAAATGAAAGCAAATATCGAAGAGGGACAAAAGTTTCTAGAGGAGAACTCAAAAAAAGATGGAGTTGTTACACTAGATAGCGGACTTCAATACGAAATATTAACTGAAGGCGATGGTCCAAAGCCAACAGCTAACGATAGAGTAAAATGTCATTACCACGGAACCCTAATTGATGGCAATGTGTTTGATAGCTCTGTAGAGAGAGGACAACCAGCAGTATTTGGTGTTACTCAAGTAATTCGAGGATGGGTTGAGGCACTACAACTAATGACAGTTGGATCAAAGTGGAGACTTTTCATCCCTTCTGACCTAGCATATGGGGCACAAGGTGCTGGCGATATGATTGGACCAAACACAGCTCTTATCTTTGATGTAGAACTACTTGGTATTGAATAACAAAACATATTTAATATTATAATAAAACATACAAATTAAAAAATGAACAAAAAAAGTTTTTTCGCAACTGCCTTAGTGGCAGTTTTTGCAATCGCACTTACATCGTGCAACGGAAGCAGCTCAGCACCTGCAGCATCACTTAAGAGTGATATCGACAGCATTTCATATGCTTATGGAGTAAACCTTGCAGACCAAGGTGGACTAATGCAATTTTTAGAGCAATCTGGAATTATGGAAAGTGCTTCGAACGTGGAGTATGATTATCAAATGAAAATTGCTGCTGCAGACTCTACAGACAAACCTTTATTACAAAAAGAGCTTGCTAAAAAAATAGACTCACTTAATAAAGCTAATGCTCCTAAGCTAGATGCATTCATAAAAGGTCTTAAACAAGCAATGAAAAACTCTAGTGAAGCTGATGATGCTTACACACAAGGGTTGAGCATTGGTCATCAAATTTCTAAAAGCATGATGCCTCAGTTTGCACAAGGCGTACTGGGTAGTGAGGATGCAAAAGTAAACAACGACCAATTCCTTTCAGGCCTAATTAGTAGCTTAAAGAATCAATCAACAGCAATCTCTAAAATGGATGCAAACATGTTGATTCAAACAAAAGCTGAAGAAATGCAAGCAAAGGCACAAGCAAGCAAAGATGAGGAGCTAAAGGTACAATACGCAGATAACGTGAAAGAAGGCGAAACTTTTCTAGCTGAAAATGGCAAAAAAGAAGGCGTAGTAACACTTCCTAGCGGACTACAATATGAAATTATTAAAGAAGGTAAAGGAGAAACTCCAACTGAAAGCAGCCAAGTGAAGGTACACTACCACGGCACACTTATCGATGGAACTGTATTTGACAGTAGCGTTGATCGTGGAGAGCCAACACAATTTGGTGTAACTCAAGTTATCGCAGGCTGGACAGAGGCACTTCAACTTATGCCTGTTGGTTCAAAATGGAAATTATACATTCCACAGGACTTAGCATATGGTTCTAGAGATACAGGAACCATTAAGCCTTTCTCTACACTTATATTTGATGTAGAACTTCTTGAAATCGTGAAATAGATTCACACACTATACTATCGAACGAAAAGAGAGCTATCTGACAAGAAGCTCTCTTTTTTATATTCATTTAGTTCATCTTTTCAATGAATTTTGCAAATACATCATTAAAAAATTTGCAGTTGCTAAAAATTGTAGTACTTTTACATCCCGAAATCGAGAAGTAAACTATACGTCCCATTTCATAAGGATAATTACAATACGGTTTCAACACATTTCCATTCAAGGATGCTCGGATGGTGGAATGGTAGACACGCAAGACTTAAAATCTTGTGACCATAACGGTTGTGCGGGTTCAAGTCCCGCTCCGAGTACCAAAAA
>JAAYFB010000455.1 GCA_012728465.1 Proteiniphilum sp.
CTCGAAAAGGGTGACTTTTTATTGCAAATTGGAGATCAAACTGCGATGGTGACATGCAATGAAACGAAGATTTGGAATACTCCAAACAGATAACAATAAATACTCAACACTAAATAAAATATTTTTCAAGTATGATGAGAAGGTATTCTATATCAAAAACAGTTCTGTTGATCTTGCTAACATATACACTTGGCGCCTGCAATTCCATAAAAAAGGCTGACGAAGCATTAATCATGGTAACTACCAACAATCGATCACAAGAGTTCGAAAAGCACTATGTACCAATGAGCAAGGGCGAAAGTAAAGCTGCGTCAACCATAATAATTGACCCTAAAATTAGGTATCAAACTATGGATGGATTTGGTGCTGCTGTAACAGGGTCCACTTGCTTCAACCTAATGCAAATGAGCAAAGAAAATAGAACTATGTTTTTGAAAGAGACCTTCTCTCCTACTGAAGGTTTGGGGCAAAGCTATATCAGAATATCCATAGGATGTTCCGACTTTTCACTAAGCGAGTATTCATGTTGTGATACGCCAGGAATTGAAAACTTTGCTTTGACAATGGAGGAAAATGATTATGTAATCCCTATACTAAAAGAGATAATAGAAATAAATCCGAACATAAAAATAATGGGTTCTCCTTGGACTCCACCAAAATGGATGAAGGTGAACAATTTGGTGGATTTGGAGCCATTTGATTCATGGACTAGTGGGCACCTTAATCCTGCACATTATAATGATTATGCTATGTATTTCGTGAAATGGATTAAATCAATGAATGATAATGGGATAAATATATATTCCATAACTCCACAAAATGAACCATTAAACAGAGGTAACTCCGCATCACTTTTTATGGGATGGGACGAGCAGCTTGAGTTTGTAAAAAATCACTTAACACCCAAACTAAAAGAGGCTGCATTAAACGTAAAACTATATCTATTTGATCATAATTACAATTACGACAACATGCCTGAGCAGTATCAATACCCCATTAAAATATATGATGAGGGTATTGACACTGATATCGTAGTGGGTGCTGCATATCACAACTATGGTGGCAACAAATCAGAGCTAAATAATATTCACGATAAGTATCCTGATATGGAACTTGTTTTTACTGAAACATCCATTGGAACATGGAACGATGGCCAGAACCTTGAGCGAAGACTAATTGAAGATATGCGAGAAGTTGCATTGGGAACAGTAAACAATTGGTGCAAAGGTGTAATTGTTTGGAACTTGATGCTAGACACAAATAGAGGTCCAAACAGAGAGGGAGGTTGTCGCACTTGTTATGGAGCTGTAGATATTGATAATACTGACTTTACTACAATCACTCGCAACTCACACTACTATATCATAGGGCATATGTCGGCAGTAGTAAAACCCGATGCCACACGCATCGGCACCTCAGGCTACGAAGCAGAAGGATTGTACTATTCAGCTTTTGAGAACGTTGACGATACATTTTCCTTTGTCCTTCTCAATAGTAACGAAACAGATGCAGACATTACAATTGACGATGGCTCGAAAAACTTTACCTACACTGTCCCTGCCAAGTCAGTAGTATCTTACATGTGGAATAAATAAATATAAACTGACTTCTAAAACATTCACATAATGCTAAAGAACCTATTTTTAATTGCTTTACTATCTATTATTTCATCCTCTTGTGGAAGCACTTCTAAAAGTGGAGACAACAAACACTTTAGCACACACATCCCAAGTGGCTACGAGCTTGTTTGGCAAGATGAGTTTGAACCAATCAATTCTGCTAGCAAGTCTAACACACTACCCAGCACTGAAAAGTGGTGGTACAAAATAGCTGAACCAAAATGGGTAAATAATGAACTGCAGAAATACGTGGAAGGTGTCTTTGAAGGGGATACAGTATCATACGTTTCTGAAGGCACACTTAAGATTGTGGCTAAAAAACATGGCGACAATATTATTTCTGCTAGAATGAATACTCACGAAAGCTGGCTATACGGATACTTTGAAGCTAGGCTGAAAGTACCTGGAGGCAAGGGCACATGGCCGGCCTTTTGGATGTTGCCAAAAGATTTCAAATCGTGGCCACGAGATGGAGAGATTGACATCATGGAGTATGTAGGCTACAGACCCAATGTTGTTCAATCTTCTGTACATACAAAATCATACAATCATGTGCAACAAACAGAAAAGACAGCCACCAAAACTATAGAAAATGCTGAGACTGATTTCCATATCTATGCTGTGGAGTGGACACCAGATTATATTAAAGGATTTGTAGATGGGGAGGAGTATTTCCATTTTGATAATGACAAACGGGGCAATGTAGATACATGGCCTTTTGATAAGCCCTTTTACCTAAAGCTAAACTTAGCTTGGGGTGGCAATTGGGGTGGATCACAAGGCATTGATGATAGCAGGCTACCAGCAACATACGAAATAGACTATGTAAGAGTTTATCAAAAAAGATAAACTCTCAACAATTCAAATCTTTTGCCCCCCTAGACTTCTAATCTTCTAGTCAATTAAAAGATTAGAAGTCTAACTACTATCAGGACATCTATTTTAACAAATACTCAATTTACACACAACAATAATGTTAATCAATTTAACATGACAAAAACATTCACTGTTAAATATTTAACTAAAAATGAGCCTGAAAAACGATAACTTCTTGATAATTAATGGTGGTCATTTTTACGATTGTGAACGGTCGTTAAAAATCACCCTCAACCACAA
>JAAYFB010000089.1 GCA_012728465.1 Proteiniphilum sp.
CAGTTCCGTCATCACCGCCAAGCCTATTGCCTCTCCTTTTAGTGCCAATCCGGGTCCCGAAGTGGATGTGGCAGCCAAATTTCCTGCAAAACTGGCTCCAATGGCGGTGGCAATGCCTGCAATTTCGTCTTCCATCTGCACAGCTTTCACTCCCAAATCTTTTCGCTTAGTCAATGCTTCAAGAATATCGGTGGCTGGGGTTATGGGGTAGGAGCCTAGGAATAGTTTCAAGCCCGCTTTTTCTGCTGCAGCTATCAATCCGTATGCTGTTGCGGTGTTTCCGTTTATGTCGGTGTAGAATCCTTTGCTCGAATCTATCGAATCAATCCTATAAGTTGTTGCCGTGAGGTGTATGTTGTTGCCGTAGTTGTATCCGTCTATCAATACTTTGATGTTGGACTCCACTAGCTTTGGTCGCTTCCTAAATTTGTCTTTAAGCAATTGCTCTGCAATCTCGATGGGGCGGTTAAATAGCCAGCACACCACGCCAAGGGCAAACATGTTCTTGCTCCTTAGTATATCTCGATTGTCAATGCCACTATCTTGTAGCGCATTCTTTGTCATCGAGCTAATTGCAACAGGAATTGCCTGCACTTCCTCCAATCCTAGTTCCTCAAAAGGGCTTTGGGTGGCAAAGTTGGCTTTGTCTAAATCTCTTTTGGTAAATGAGTCGGTGTCGAAGATTACGATTGACCCCTTGCGGAGGTGATTTTTGTTCACTTTCAGTGCGGCGGGGTTCATTGCAACCAAAACATCTGTCTTATCGCCAGCATTATATACATCTTTCGATCCAATTCGCACCTGAAAGCCCGACACGCCGTGCAATGTGCCTTGTGGAGCACGGATTTCTGCAGGATAATCTGGAAACGTAGCAATTTCGTTGCCAAAAATTGCAGACAGGGTAGAGAATAAGGTTCCGCTGAGCTGCATCCCGTCTCCCGAATCGCCCGAAAACCTAATTGTAACCTGTTTGAGGTCTGTAATCACAGTTTTATCTGTCATAATGATATTTATTTTAGAATGGTCTGCATAATATAGCAAACTTTTCTCAATAAAATTGAGCAAAGAATTATAGGTAAAAATATGCACACAAAAGTAATAAAAGAGTGGGGAATAAGTAATCGATATTTGTTATAAATTTTTTATATCCCAGACTTGGGTATAATTAATGAGATTATTGTATAACAGTGTAATATGTTTAACCTAAAATCTTTTTAATATCCACTTCTCTCACTGCTGTAATGAACATCAAACTTTCTGAAATGTTTTACTAGAAAGTGGCTAATCAACAATTTGTAACAATTAGTATGATTTGCCTAGAAATGGCAAAAACGTGTGTTCAAATAGGGTGCAAAGCCATTTTGGCTCCGCACCCTAAATTTATTGCTTTCAAAATTATGATTTACACCCTTCTAATATCTGCACCTAGGTTGTTTAGCCTCACATCAATGTCCTGATAGCCTCTATCTATCTGGTCGATGTTGTGAATTATGCTCTCGCCATTTGCGCTCATTGCTGCAATAAGCAAAGAAATACCCGCGCGAATATCGGGCGATGTCATCGTCATTGCTCTTAGCTGAAAACGGTTTGCATTGCCTATCACCGTGGCACGATGCGGATCGCAAAGTATTATTTGAGCACCCATATCTATTAGCTTATCCACAAAAAATAGTCTGCTCTCAAACATTTTTTGATGAATGAGCACGCAACCTTTTGCTTTGGTGGCCACTACTAGCAATACACTTAGCAAATCGGGCGTTAGCCCCGGCCATGGTGCATCAGCTATGGTCAAAATTGATCCATCGATAAACGATTCTATTTCATAAACATCCTGCTGGGGAATATATAGGTTGTCTCCCTGTTGCACCACCTTGATGCCAAGTTTGCGGAAGCTTTCGGGGATGATTCCTAAGTTTTGCACAGATACATCCTTTATCGTTAGCTCGGATGATGTCATTGCTGCCATCCCGATGAAGCTCCCCACCTCAATCATGTCGGGCAATAATGTGTGTTCGCATCCCGACAGTTGTGTAACTCCCTTTACAACAAGTCTGTTGGAGCCTATTCCTTCAATTTTCGCGCCCATTTGCACTAGCATTCTGCTTAGTTGCTCCACATATGGCTCGCAGGCGGCATTATATATTGTGGTTTGGCCTTCGGCCATCACGGCAGTCATTAATAAATTGGCTGTTCCGGTCACTGAGGCTTCATCAAGCAGTATGTAGCTGCCCTTTAGTCCTTTGGTCGAGAGGCTAAAAAGATTTTTGTTCTCATCATATATCAGTTCGGCACCCAATTTCATTATTCCATTGAAGTGGGTGTCAAGTCGTCGGCGTCCAATTTTGTCTCCACCCGGTTTTGGCACTGCTGCATTTCCAAATCTGGCCAAAAGCGGACCAATAATCATGATTGAGCCCCTCAAAGCGGAGCTTTTGTTCATAAATTCGTCTGTGTGCGTATATTCTAAATCTATGTTTGCTGCGCAAAATGAGTATGAGTCGGCACTAAGTTTCTCTACCACCACTCCCATATCTGCTAGTAGCTTAATCAAGTTGTTTACATCCAGAATATTGGGTATGTTGTTGATAACCACTTTTTCTTTAGTCAAAAGTGTAGCACATATTACTTGCAGTGCCTCATTTTTAGCTCCCTGTGGAGTAATTGTTCCGCTTAGGCGATTACCGCCACCAATGATGAAAGAAG
This sequence comes from Proteiniphilum sp., assembly GCA_012728465.1. Lineage (GTDB taxonomy): Bacteria > Bacteroidota > Bacteroidia > Bacteroidales > Dysgonomonadaceae > Petrimonas. Next base: position 2,704 of record JAAYFB010000089.1, read on the forward strand.
ACATAGTTGAGAAATGGTTTTTTTAAATGTTAGTACTATTGCAAAGGTAGCTTTTTATCTTTAAAATCGCAAGCTACTTAATTTCTAAAATAGTGAAATTGCTTTCGCCTCTCTCTAGTTTTAGAGTGGCCACTTCTCCCACGGTTTTGTTGATAAGCACTTTTGCCAATGGTGAAATGAAAGCAATTTTATTTTTCTTCAAATCGGCTTCGTCCACTCCCACAATTTGCATTTGGCGAGTATTATTTGTGTTGCCAATCTTTAGCAAAACTATCGATCCAAATCTAACCTTCAGATTGTCATGTTTTTGATGTTCTATCACAGTAGCTGTGGCAATGCGCTCTTCAAGCATTCCTAGCTTAATGTTTATAATCTTTATGTCTTTAATCTTGGTAAGCTCGTGGCCTTCATTAGCCCTTTTTAAGTCGGCCAAGAGGTCCTCTTTCTCATTCAATAGTTGTTGTAGCCCAAATGGCGTAACATAATTGGTGACACCCTTAGGCAAATCTGCCCGAGGAGGAACAAAAGGGGTGTCTTGTTGGTTGTCTTCTTTAATAAATGCTCTGCTCATGTTTATATTTAAAATTAGGAATTAGAAAGGGCAAACCATTATGGCTGCCCAATATTAAAAGTATGCCCCTAAAGTAGTAAATATAAATGAGATATCAAAATAATTTTGTTTGATTTTGGATGCTGTGCGTTAGCTATCACCCAAAAGTAAGTAGCTAGGCTAATAGCCATCAGCCGTTTCTAAAACACCCACACCTCGGGTTCTAACTCAATGTTATATTTTGTTTTCACCACTTTTTGTATTTCGTGCATGAAGTCAGCAATATCATTGCCATCATCGCTACCATAATTTACGATGATAAGGGCATGATTCTCGTA
>JAAYFB010000090.1 GCA_012728465.1 Proteiniphilum sp.
AATATATTTAGGGTGCGTGCCCCATTTATTTTTCTTATGCCTATCTCCTTCGTACGTTGCTTCACTGCATAGAAGGTGATGCCAAACAGTCCAAAGCAAGTTAGTAGGATGCTGATTAGAGAATACATCTGTAATAGTCGAGACATCTCGAATATCTTGCTATTGCGTTTAATAAAATAATCATGCACTAAACTATGTGAGAAGTATTTATCTGGATATGCTTGTTCCCAAGCCTGTTTCAAAAGTTTAATAACATCATTCAACTCTCCATCTGATGCACGAATATAAGCCAGACCTTGATGTTTTGTTTTATCTACATAATTCATTATTAAAGGCAATGCATTCTGTTCTAGAGAAATAATATTGAAATCCTCAACAACACCTGCAATAACACTAAGAGAATCATAGTCATTTATGATAGAAGATAATTTTATTCCAATAATTTCATCTAATGGAATCTCGGCTATGTTTACAAATGTCTTATTTACAAAAACAGGGGTTGAATACATCTCTTTTGCTTTATCCCAATGCACCCCAGCTATTTGATTAAGTTTGAGACTCTCTGTCAACCCCTCGCCACCATCAATAAAAACAACATCGGATTGTTGAGAATCCCCATTTTTTTTATTAATGTCATAAGTTATTGTGAGTCTTACAACTAATCCTGTTTTCATGAATGCGTAGTTTTCAATACCTCCAATTCTTTTTATTTGCGACTCAAAGTCAACAATAGAGTTTTGAGAGAAAACTTGTCCTACCTCTATCAAATTTTCGTATCTCTCGATACTATTTTTTGCAAATTCAACTTGTTTATTTACAGTTATAGAGCTTATTATAAGTGCAAATGCAATTATAAGTTGTATAACTACCATTGATGATACCCATTTGTTTTTCTTTGTAATAAAAAACATGCGATAATCGGTTTCCGATAGCCCACTTATTTTATTGCTCAGTATCCACGCAGGAATAATTGTAAATAGCAGGGCAAATAGGATTAACATTGGGAAAAAGTTTAAGCTATAAAAATAAGATGAATCTATATTTATGTTTACTATGTTTTTAAAAATAGGTAGTAAGTCGTGCATCATTAACATTGCCAAAACAAATGATATTAATACAGTTAAAAAAACATCTAAGAAAATCTGCAAATTAATATCCAAAGGCTTTGCACCCATTAATTTTTCTGTATATAGAACTCGCACTTGTTGTAGTATTCGCGAGAAACTCATATTCACATAATTAAAAACTGCAATTATAAATACTAAAATAGCAGATATTAAACCTATCAATATCAAATCATTATTGCGATGATACCAATAGTCATCTTGTCCCAAATTGTTTGATGATATAGCATCACTGAATGGGTATAGAAAATATTTTTCCCCTTCTAAAGCTATTTCATCTTCATTTACTTTTACTTCAAGTTGTTTAATGCTTTTAGGTGTTACAACTTTTAGTAATGTATTCGCACTCTTATTTATTATTTTAGTAGAATTAGAAAATATTCCATCAAACTTAATTGCAGTTTGATCTCTATCCTTTACAACTCCACCAACTGTAAGAGTATTAGAACCACCAAAAAACTCATTAAGATCTATTTGCTTTCCTAATGCGTTTTCATTTCCAAATAAAACAGAAGCCTGACTTTCTGTAATAATTATATTTGTTGGGCTATTTAATGATTCCCATGAACCATACAACATTTCAAATGGAAAAAACAACGGGAATGAGGTATCCACATTAAGAATTAATGGACCATCAAAATTATGACCATCTACTGTCACATAATCTACCCACGTACGCTCTATTTGTACAAATTCTTCTACTTCTGGATAATTTTGTGCAATTTGTCTTGCAACTTCGGTGTTCATATATGGCGATTTGCGACCTGGGTTATCAGACCGTTCCTGCATTACCCATACCAATTTATCTCGATTAGGATTACTGCTTTCTATGCCATATTCGTATGACACAAATGAAATCAACAAAACCGTACAGGCAATACCAACGGTAAGGCTTAGTATAGAAATCAATGTAAACATTTTGTTACGCCACCAATTTCGAAAGATTAGTTTAAATGCTGTTTTAATCATATTATTATGTTTTGTTGTTACAGAGTTATCAGTTCTCTGTCTTGTTATTTTCAAACTCTTACTTTATAATCAGTTCCTCTGCCTCCCCAAAATTAGAATAGCCATTCACTACCACACGGTCGCCAGATTGTAGACCCTCCACAATTTCGTATTGCACAGGGTTTTGCCTACCCACTGTGATAGGTACTTTAATGGCACGGTCGCCAGATTTATTTAGTTTATATATCCATTGTCCACCTGTAGTTTGGAAAAAGTCGCCACGTGGTATTACTATAGCCGTTTCGGGCTGTCCTAGCTCCACTTGCACTCTAAAGCTACGACCAATACGGGCATTATCGGGCATTTCCCCATTGAACACAAAGTCAACATCAAACTGACGATCCTTAACCTCAGGAACCACCTTAGATACCCTCAGTGGATATTTGTTGCCTTGATATGTTATGGATGCTGGTAGCCCCACTTGCACACGGTCGATATAATACTCGCTCAACTTGGTACTAAGTTTGAAGTTGTCCATCACCTTTATTTCTCCAATGGTTTCAGATTGCCCCACACGCTGACCAATCATTGCGTTTAGGTAGCTAAGCTGTCCAGTTATTGGTGATCTCACTACTAGGTTACCCATTCGTGAACGTACATGAGTGTTTTGTTTTCTTGCTCTCTCTAGGTCACTTTCCATTAGTGTGCGACGTAAATGAGTTGCAGCACTATCATTACGAAGCCCCTCTAGTTGAAGTTCTGTATTTTTTGTTTTATAATTATATTCCTCTTGTTGTAATTCAAGTTGTGCTTTACTTTTCACGCCCATATCAAACTCCTCTTCGCCTAGTTTATAATCTTTTTGTAAACGACTAAGCTCATATCTGGCTTGGAGTGTTTGTTGCCTTAAAGTAATAGACTTTTGCTCCATCTCTATTTTCTTCTCTTCATAAAGGATACGTTGCGTTTCCCATTCAGCCTGCTGTTCCTCAATGGTACGCTCAAGTTCTGGGTTTTGCAAAATAAGGATAACATCCCCTTTTTCGAGCATTGCACCCTCTTCGGCAACCACTTCTTGCACCATTCCCGACTCGAGCGAGTTGAGCTTAATAGTCATAATGGGGTGTACTATACCCTCAGCATCTACATAGTCCATGAAGTGCGATTGTTCCACATCGGCTACAGTAATCTTTTCCATATCTATACGCAGCTTTCTGCCTCCTGATACTGCTATCAATATATAAACTATGAAAGTTAAGAATGCAACAGCACCAACGATATGGAATTTATATTTTTGAATAAACGTCCTCTTTGGTAATTGCTTATCCATCAATGAATCTTGAGACTCGTGGAAAGAGGATTTGTTGTTATTGTTTGGGGGTATATTAGGCATGATACAGCATTAGTTATTTACAAATTCATAATTAGATTCTATTGAGACTCCGTGCTCAAAATCCCACCCCGTTAAGCTCCTCAATCCATAATATAGGCTCCAGTAGCTTTGTAGTTCATATATGTAAGCACGTTGTGCACTATTTTTCGCAGAAATGGCATCATTAAGATCAAGCACGGTTGACTTACCTAACAAATATAGGCGATAGGCCACAACGTTTCGTCTATCAGCACGTTGGGTAGTTAGGCGTGCAATATCTACCTTGTTGGCTTGTAGATTAAATTGCTTTACTAGCCTTATCACATTGGCATCGAAGTCTATTTGTGCTTGTGCAATATCTATTTTGGCCTTCTCGAGATTGCTCTTTGCTACTTGCACTCGTCCACGACCAACACCCCAATCGAGAATAGGTATGCGAATGCCTAAACTAACCAATTGCTGATTTAGTGGACTTTTGTAAACATCGGCAAAGTCACGTGCAGTTTGCGATAGTCCCACTTGCATATACACATCGGCCTTGAAGCCTGTAGATGCTTTGGCATAGGCCACATTGCTTTCACTCTGAAGCAACTGAAGAGCATAATTCTCAATATCTGAGTTGTTTTGTCTTGCAAGCTGTAGTGCATCATCTACCGACACCACAAATTTAGGCACAATATCATCAAGTTCCACTTCTATTTCTATATTATCAGTAATTCCTAAGAAGCTACGAAGATCTTGAATGCGATCATCCATCTCTATTCGTGCATTAAGTCTATTAGTCTGTTCCGAAAGATAGTTTATCTCAAGTTGAAGCATTTCATTTTCGGTAATTGTGCCAATATCGTATCGCCCCTGAGCATATCTATAAAGAGTGTCGGCATTTGCATAGTTATGATTTGCCGAGTTAAGGTTGCTTTGTGCCATGGCAAGCTGAAAGAACTTCATAGCAGCAGTTGATGAAGTTTGCTCTAGCGTTTCGGCATATCTTTTTTGTGCTATAGTATATTTTTTTGGCTCCATTCGTTTGTTCCATTTAAGACTATTATAGCCAAATAGGTTTTGCGAATATCCTATAACCACTGGTGTTGATTGGAAAGAGTGTTGCTTATCCGAAAATATATCCAAACGCTGCAAGCCACTTCTTACAAACAGGTTTCCACCCAATGGTGATATATTCTGATTGATTGTAAACTCACCATTATTCATCAATTGATTTCGTTGCACAAAGTTATCACTACCATCAGGCAGCGTAACGGGGCTTATGGCTCGATTGAGCTGAGTATTTGATGTGAACGTTAGGCTAGGCGAATAGTCTGCCTTAAATGAACGCCAATTCCAATAAGATGCACGATATTGATGACGTGCAGCCACCGTTTGGGGTGATTGATTGTGTGCAATGCTTATAGCTTCGTCCAATGTAATACGAAGTGTGTCCTGCGCACCTAAGCTAGCAGAACATGCTATTGCTATTATTATTAAATATAGATGCTTCATACATTCTTATAATCAAAACTCGTGCCAAACACGTAATACACTGTATAATAAGATAATATTAGAAGTAATGATTTATTTATGTGTGCATATTCGCACAAATGAAGTTCGATATCGCACAGTTTTGTAATGATATTATATGTACATTTGTGGGGTGGATGATGGGTGAAAGGATGAAAGGATGAATTGATGAATTGATGAAAATCGGAAAAAGCATTTAATATTAACCCACCTAGAACCTAAAATAAAGCCACACGCTAACGGCTAACGGCTAATAGCCAAAAGCAAATATAATAATTATGCAAAACAAAGGAAAAATACTCATCGTTGACGACAATCAAGACATTCTGTTTGCTCTCAACCTACTGCTTAAACCTCATGTAGAGGCAGTAAAGGTAACAACACAGCCAGAACGTACAATTCACTTTGTGGAGACATTCAATCCTGATGTGATATTACTAGATATGAACTTCACCAAAGATGCTGATAGTGGACAAGAGGGTCTGCATTGGCTAAAGAAGATAAAAGAGGTTGATCCCGATGCAGTTGTAATATTCATAACAGCATATTCGGATACCGAAAAGGCGGTACAAGCCATAAAGGCAGGTGCTGTAGATTTTATACCTAAGCCATGGGAGAAGGAGAAGTTGCTTGCCACTGTGTCATCTGCAATAGAGTTAAGAAGAAGCAGAACCGAAGTCACTCACCTAAAACAACAAGTGGAGGCATTAGAGAGTAATCGCACATTTCCCGATATTATTGGTGAGAGTGAACCCATGCATCGCATATTCGACATGGTGGATAAACTTAAGGATACTGATGCTAATATTCTTATTCTTGGTGAAAATGGCACGGGAAAAGACTTGATTGCCAATCTTCTTTATTGCACGTCGCCACGTGCCAATCATCCTTTTGTGCATATTGATTTGGGTACTATTCCCGAACAGCTATTCGAAAGTGAATTGTTTGGTCACGAAAAGGGTGCCTTCACCGATGCCAAACGAGAAAAGAAAGGACGCTTTGAAATTGCTTCTGGTGGTACTCTCTTTTTGGATGAGATTGGAAATCTTTCTCTACCTATGCAGGCCAAAATGCTTACAGCAATAGATAAACAACAAATCACTCGTCTAGGTTCCACAACGCCATTGGATATGGATGTACGACTAATATGTGCTACAAACGCCAACGTTCATGATATGGTGGATAGGGGTGAGTTTAGGCAAGATTTGCTTTATCGCATCAATACCATCGAACTTCACATTCCGCCATTGCGAGATAGGGGACGCGATATTGAGCTTTTGGCTAATTATTTCTTGAAAAGATTTGCACGAAAGTACAAAAAAGATATCAAAAGTATCACATCATCGGCCATTCGTAAGCTTCGTGAGTATAGTTGGCCAGGCAATGTGCGTGAGTTTCAACACACCATCGAGCGTGCAGTCATTTTATCATCGGGCTATACCATTTCGGCAGATGATTTGATATTGACACCCACCAACACACGCAAGGCAAAGGTTGAGAATTTGAATCTCGAGGATATTGAACGTAAAGCTATTGAGAAGGCTCTCGATCGTGCAGATGGCAATATGAGCCAAGCGGCCGAGATATTGGGTATATCGAGGTATGCGTTATACAGAAAGGTTGATAAAATGAAGTAGGGGCAAACCTGCGTGTTTGGCCAATTATATATTTGTTTGGAAACAAATAACCATTTTCCCCTCGTTAGGAAACGAGGGGATGGGATGGCGCACACACAGGTGCGCCCCTACACGGAACAATTATTGTTATTATATCACCCATTTTCACTATGTTTGTATCACAATTAATGTCACTTTCATTATCATAAAAAATGAAACTCAACTCAAAATATATATTCATACTAAAAATAATATCCATTGTGATATTATCGCTTGTAGGGGCTTGGTTGTATGTAAATAATTTATATTTTTCTGCATCAATAATGCTACTAATAATCATTGTGGTTGCCGTATCTATATATTATGATAGAAAAAGATTGTTTGGGAGAGTGGAGCATTTGATTTCATCAATACAATATGAAGATTTTTCGACCCACTTTGTTATCAATGACAAAAAGGATGAACTTAGCCAACTATCAAAGGAGATGAATGAGGCTCTCGAAGCATTTAGAAACAGAAGTGCGGATGCCATGATGGGCGAAACTGAGGCTATGGCGTGGCAAAAGCTAATTAGTGTGCTCACTCACGAGATAATGAATAGCATTACTCCTATCATTTCTCTTTCCGAGACATTGAGTGAGCAGGCCCAAATAGCTGAAGCCAGCGAAGATAATTACAAAATCATGCTTCAAGCTATGGAAACTATTCATAGGCGTAGCGAAGGCTTACTGATTTTTATAGAGAATTATCGAAAGCTTACTCGCTTGCCACAACCAGTGGTGCACCCTTTTGCTCTGAAAACTCTATTTGTATCACTACAACAGCTACTTGCCTCTAACAATATCGTTTTTACTTACTCTATCTATCCCGAACAGCTTATTTTGAATGCCGATAAAGGTATGGTGGAGCAAGTATTGATTAATCTATTGAAAAATGCTCACGAGGCGTGTCAAAACAAGGAGAACTCAAAGATTGATGTAAAGGCAAACAAGATTGGCGACGAAATTCATATTTCGGTCTCCGATAATGGTCAAGGAATACTACCCGAAGTAATCGAAAAAGTGTTTATCCCTTTCTATTCCACCAAAACAAATGGTTCTGGAATTGGGCTAAGCATATGCCAACAAATTATGATCAGGCACAAAGGCAAACTCATGGTACAGTCGGATGATAGAGAAACAAAGTTTACGATGGTATTTAATGTATGATGCTACTGTCAACAAAACTACACTACTAAAT
>JAAYFB010000456.1 GCA_012728465.1 Proteiniphilum sp.
ATACTTTAATAATAGAAAGAATGAGACTAAACATCTTCTTGCAGTTTATGAATACAATAGGTTTCATCGTAATTTCTCACCTGATAGGGCAGTATTAGATTATTTTGAAAATAGTGAAAAAGATTTTCCTGAAAATGTTAGAGGCAAGTTAGAACAGATATCTTCATTGCCATTCTATGAGATGGTAGAGGCTTTTTTTTCTATGCATAGCGAGGTGTTAGACGAAAAGGAAAATGTTTATGTTCAAGCATTTTTAGACATAGTGTTGAAATTTAGTACCGAATCTTCATCTAATGCATTAGATTTCATAGAGTGGTGGGAGGATAAAGGACATAGGAAAGCACTTTTCTCGCCAGATAATCAAGATGCTATCCGCTTAATGACAATACATAAATCAAAAGGATTGGGCTTCAATGCTGTGGTTATTCCATTTATGGGTTGGGATATTGATCATAAACCTAATAAAGGACCCATATTGTGGTGTAGGCCGTCAGTTGAACCTTTTAATATGTTGGATGCAGTGCCTTTAGTATATTCAAAGTCGCTAAACAATACGATTTTTAAAAATGAATATCTAGAGGAAAAACTATTTACTTACATCGATAATATTAATCTACTGTATGTAGCATTTACTCGTGCTAAAAACAGAATAGTGGCCTTTGCACCAAAGCCCAAACCACTAAAGGATAATTTTCGCAATGTATCGTCACTATTATGGCATACAATGGAGATGCCAAGCAATGACGAAAATTTTGTATCGTTAAATAGTTTTTTTGATGCAGAAATTGGTCAATTTGAACTTGGAAATGCTACAAGTGTAGAAAAAAATGTGAATTTGGAAGATGAGTTAACCTTCAATTCCGAAATGTGGCAATCTATTCCTTTTGACAATAGACTCAAACTTCGATTAAGTTCTGTCGGGTTCTTTTCGGACGATGGTAGCCGTGAATACGGAACTATGATGCACGAAATTATTAGTCAGGTAAATATTATAGAAGACCTTAATGATGCTGTTGAGGCTAGATATTTGTCTGGTGAAATAGAAGTTGATAAAAAGGAAGGTATTAAACAACATCTTCACACTGTGTTGTCAATAGAAGAAGTGTCAGATTGGTATTCGGGTAAATATCGTATAATTAATGAAACTCAGGTTCTTCATCCCAAGTTTGGATTTAGTCGCCCCGATAGAATAATGCTAGGGGATAATGAAGTGATTGTAGTTGATTACAAATTTGGTGAAAAAGAAGACAATAGATACAACAGGCAGGTAAAGCACTATATGAATCTTATCGAGGAGATGGGTTACAAGAATGTAAAGGGGTATATTTTTTATGTAAATAATAAAACTGTACAGTCTGTGTAGCCAATTAAAATATGTAATAAAAAAAGATTGTATGCTTAAAGATTTATTGTTTGTTGCGTTAGGTGGAGGTATTGGCAGTGCTTTGAGATATCTTACTTCAAGAATTGTTGTGAAACTAGTTTCGGGAAACTTGATATTTTTAGGGACTTTCACAGCAAACATCATTGGTAGTCTATTAATTGGCTTATTGTCGGGTTGGATGTTGATTAATCAGCCCGACAATCAAACTTTTCGCCTGCTTTTTATAGTAGGATTTTGTGGTGGTTACACTACATTTTCTACATTTGCATTCGAAAATATGAGATTAATTGAGTTAAATCAGTGGGGTTTATTGACGGCTTATGTATTAGCTAGTGTTGTTCTCGGCGTACTTGCGGTTTGGGTGGGGGTTAGACTAGCACGATAGTTTTAGCCCAAGTAATAAACGAGACCGCTTAAATATATAATTTCTAGTGTAGAAATCCTGCAATAAATTTAGTTTTTAAATTTAATCTAAAAAAACACATCTTACCATGATACGTTTTCTATATCTACTTCGTCGTGTATATACAGACAGAATATGAATATTGCCGAATACAAAAATATAGTTGTTGAAATGCGTCCTATGTTGTTATCGATATCCAATCGAATAACACGTAATATGGAGGATGCGGAAGATGTGGTGCAAGAGGTGTGCCTTAGGCTTTGGCATATGCGTGATAGTATGGAGCAATATAAAAATGTAAAAGCATTGTGTGTGACAATGACAAAGAACTTGAGTATTGATAAAGTTAGATGTCAGCGAATTGAGTTGGGAGATGAAGAGCTTGTTAATGTAGAAAATGATGATAAAATAATGCCCGATAAAGTGCTTGAAGAAAAAGATATACAGAGCTTTATTCGAGATGCTATTAACAAATTGCCACCATTACAGCGACAGGTGTTACATTTAAAAGATATTGAGGGGTATGAAACCGATGAGATAGTTGATATTATGGGAATAAACTCTGAGTCGGTTCGTAATAATCTATCACGTGCTCGTAAGCGATTGCGTGAACTAATTGAGACATATCATGTAAATGAAAGGATTTTATTATGAATATAAAAGATGTTATTGATAGATATTTTGTTGGCGATACATCGATAGAAGAGGAGCGTTTGTTGCGAGATTATTTCTCAGATACAGATAATATTGATGAAGAGATAAAATATTTGCAACCAATGTTTAATTACTTGTCCGATGAAGCTAAAGCCCTACAGGTGCTTAGTGAGGTTCTGGCAGAAGAAAGGGAGGATGTTAAACGAGTAAATGATAAATCTAAAGTTAGAAAGCTTGTAATAATAGTATCTTCATTTGCAGCATCACTACTGATTGGAGCCTTTTTGTTGTTTGGAAATATGAATAATAAATCGAAAAACTATGTCTGGATTGATGGAGAAAGAATTACAAACCCTGAGGTAGTTAGTGAATATGCTGAGGCCTCTTTCTCAGATGTGGTTTCTGATAATGATATTTTAGAACAGCAATTAGGGTCATTTTTTGAATAGTTTTTTTAAACTCTGTAGTAGGTTTAGTTATTAGAAAAGGATAAAATAAAGGCATTACAAAATGAAATTTAAACATAAATATATTAGAATTCTTTTTTTATTGATCGCATTGGTTGTGTCTTCAACAGTCAACGCACAAGAAGATTTGAGGATAAACTCGATTTTTAAAAAGTATGGTAAACAAAAGGGAGCTACTATGGTGGTTATGTCTGGAAAGGTGCTTAAGGATTACGACCTTAGTAAGTATCGTAGCATAACAATCAACTATGATAAAGCAATCTTTAATGAAATTCAAGAATGCATAGAAGATGATAAAGAGGGTGCACATAAGATAAAGGAGGTTATAAATAATGGTGTAATTGTTTCTGCTTACTATCAGTTAATTAGTAATGAAAGTAAAATAAATAAATACATACTATTTAATGTGGATAACAATTACAAGGCTACTCTAATATATATGGAGGGAGGAATCAATTCAGATATGCTCATCGAAAAACTTTTTCTGAAATAGAAATAAAGAGTTTACGGTGTCTATTAAACGAGAAAATATAAAAACAAGTATAACCAATAAAATAAAAATAAGAATATGAGAAAAATTACAATTGTTGCACTTCTTGCCTTTTTGGTATTTCCTGTAGTAGCATCAAATTTATTGTTGCCGGCACCTTCATTACCACCAACGGACACAACTTATCATTTCAATGATAAATTAATAGTTGTAAATGAAGATAATGATGAAATGTCTGTATCAGTATTTAAAGTGAGAGATAATGACACTATTAATCTAGAAATGGTTTATGAGGGTGTATTTGCAGAGGATAGAAGTGTAGAGCGTCAGTTTGATAATAGATTTGAAATATCTATTCCTGAAGTATTCAGACATAAAAAGCGTAGGGACTTTGATCCACATTGGGGTGGGTTTGGCGTTGGTTTTACAAACTTGCCAGACAGAATGGATTTTGATGGTGAGTTATCAGCAGTTATAACCCCTGGAAGTTCGCTTCAATATAATTTAAATTTCGGTGATGCCACATATAGTATTGGTGCTAATAATGTAAGAATAGTATTAGGAATGGGCATTCAATTTAACTCTGTACACTTGCAAACGGATAAGGCTATAGAGGTTCAAGATTATAAAACGATAATTACCACTACGGAGAATGGTTTTGCATACAATACCTCACGACTTCATTTTACATATCTTACAATTCCTCTTCTTTTAGAGTACAATGCACCATATAGTAAGGGTTTGGGCTTCTTTATTAATGGGGGAGTGGTGGGAAAAATCAAAACTGCTTCATCATCTAAGGTTTGGTATCATGAAGATGGCAAGAAAAGAAAGTATAAAATGCCAGGTGAATTGAATATTCGTCCCGTTAGTTTTGATTTTATTGTTCAAGCTGGTTTTGGTAATTATGGAGTATTTGCAACCTATTCTCCAGTTGATTTGTTTATTAATAATAAGGGGCCAAAAGGGAGCCAAGTATCTATAGGATTACAATATTATTTCTTGTAAATATCATTGTGATTTTTGATGACCTGCTATTATTTAGTAATTTATAGGCTGGATGATTAATACTTTAATGAATAGATGTAAAATTTGCAACTTATAATATTATTATGAGTCTAAAATGTCAAGTTTTATTACTTTTTGTAGATTATTCTTTGCATTTCTTTCATTAGTCATTATAAATTACTATTTTTACGCCCATAAGTGAGGAATAATACATAAACTATAAATAAAATAATAATTATTGATTTATAATTACCATTTATTTAATCTAAAATACAAATTATGTCATCAAAAATGTCAAGAAGAAGGTTTCTCCAAGCAGGTACTACTGCTGCTGTTGGATTAACTGTAGTGCCATCGACGGTACTAGGTAAGAGTATGGGTTATACAGCCCCAAGTGATAAGCTGAATATTGTGGGAGTTGGTGTTGGTGGAATGGGTTTTGCAAACCTTAAGAACCTTGAAAGCCAAAACATTATTGGTTTAGCAGATGTTGACTGGAAATATAGTCAAAATGTGTTTAACCACTTCCCTAATGCTAAAAAGTACTACGATTATCGTAAAATGTATGATGAACTAGGCGATAGCATTGATGCAGTTATGGTAGCTACTGCTGACCATACTCACGCTATTATTGCTGCAGATGCAATGACGATGGGTAAGCACGTTTACGTTCAAAAACCATTGACGCACACAGTTTACGAGTCAAGATTGTTGACAAAATTAGCTGCAAAACACAAAGTTGCAACTAGCATGGGTAACCAAGGTGCATCGGGTGCAGGCGTACGTCAAGTTATTGATTGGATTCGTGATGGTGTTATTGGTGAAGTGACAAAAGTAGATACTTTTACTGATAGACCAATTTGGCCTCAAGGATTAATGACACCTAAAAAGGCTGACAAAGTTCCGAAAACATTGAATTGGGATCTTTTTATTGGACCAGCTGCTAAGCGTCCATTCAACGAAATTTATCACCCATGGAACTGGCGTGGATGGTGGGATTTTGGTACAGGTGCTTTAGGTGATATGGCATGCCATATACTACATCCAGTATTTAAAGGACTTAACTTAGGATACCCAACAAAAGTTCAAGGTACTTCAAGCATGTTGCTTAATGACTGTGCTCCAAATGCTCAAATGGTAAAATATATATTCCCTGAGCGTGATAACTTGCCTAAGGTTGGAATGCCTGAAGTGGAGGTTAACTGGTATGACGGTGGTTTGATACCATTCCGTCCAGAAGGAGTGCCTGCTGGTAAAAACCTAAATGATAGTGGTGGTGGTGCTATTTTCTATGGTACTAAAGATACTCTTGTTTGTGGTTGCTATGGTGTTAACCCATGGTTAGTTTCAGGAAGAAAGCCAGAGTCTCCAAAAACTCAACGCGAAGTAACACTTTCTCACGAAATGGATTGGGTACGTGCTTGTAAAGAGAGCCCAGCTAATAGAGTAGAAACATCTTCTCCTTTCTCAGAGGCAGGTCCTTTCAACGAGATGGTAGTGATGGGTGTTTTAGCAGTAAGACTACAAGGCTTGAATCAAGAGTTGCATTGGGATGGTGAAAACATGAAGTTTACAAATATTCCTTCTGATGCAAAAATTAGAACAATTATTGAAGATGGATTCAAAATTACTGATGGTCACCCAACTTTCAATAAAACATGGACTGATGCTGTTGATGCTAATGCTTATGCAGAAGAATTAATTAAGCATACATATCAAAATGGTTGGAAACTTCCTGATATGCCATAATTATAATTATATAGCAATCCTTTTTATTATACAGCTGCTGCCTTTTTTGGCAGCCGCTGTTTGCTAATTATATTATTTAATAAATACATACAGTAGCCTAAAGAATATATATATTAATTGAAGCTACTTGTAGCAAAATCAAAAAAATAGAAGTATATGAAAAAAGTAGTTTATACATTTGCATGCGTACTTGCTTCTGCATCGTTAATATCTTGTGGTGGTAATGCAAAAAAAACTAGTGAAACTGATGAAGTGGCAGCTACGGAAATAACGGAGACTGCTAAGCCTGCTTTCAATGTTGTTGAAAATCCTCAAGTTGACTTGTCTGAATTTACAACTGATTCGGATGGATATATTGAACTCTTTAATGGCAAAGATTTTAAAGGCTGGAGAGGTTACGGAAAAGAGAACGTTCCTGGAAAGTGGACAATTGACGACGGTGCTATTAAGTTTAATGGCTCTGGTGGTGGAGAAGCTCAAGATGGTGATGGTGGTGATATTATTTTTGCACATAAGTTCAAAAACTTTGAATTAGAACTAGAGTGGAAAGTTTCAAAAGGTGGTAACTCTGGTATTTTCTATTTAGCTCAAGAGATAACTACAACTGATGATAATGGAAATACAAGGATGGAGCCAATCTATATCTCTTCACCAGAATTTCAAGTGTTAGACAATGCCAATCATCCTGATGCTAAGATGGGTAAAGATAATAATCGTCAATCTGCTTCTCTTTATGATATGATTCCTGCAGTTCCTCAAAATCAAAAGCCATTTGGTGAGTGGAACAAAGCTAAAATCATGGTGTACAAAGGAACAGTTGTGCATGGACAAAATGATGAAAACGTTGTTGAATATCATCTTTGGACACAGCAATGGACAGATATGCTACAAGCAAGCAAATTTAGTGAAGCAAAGTGGCCTTTGGCTTTCGAACTATTAAATAACTGTGGTGGTGAAAACAGAGAAGGATATATCGGTTTTCAAGATCATGGAGACGATGTATGGTTCCGCAACATTAAAATCAAAATATTAGATTAATAATCAAGAACTAATCAAAAGAATACTTCTGTTTACTTCAAATGGAGGTGTTCTTTTTTAATTTACAATGTAAAATGAAAAAGAATTATATTTATACTATTGCACTACTATTGAGTGTATTGGTTTTGATGCCATCATGCACAGAAGGTAATAAAGAGGGTACTAAATCAAAGAAAGATATTTATATCCAATTGTATTCAGTTCGCGATGACATTAAAGCAGATTATGAAGGAACTATAGCTAAAGTTGCCGAAATAGGTTATACAGGTGTTGAAACGGCTGGATATAGCGATGGTAAGTTTTATGGTATGTCACCTGCTGACTTCAAAAACTCTATCGAAGCTGTAGGTATGGAGGTTTTATCATCACACGTAGCACACCCATTAGCAGAAAACCCTGCTGATACTGATTGGGATGCTATTTGGGCATGGTGGGATACAGCTATTAAAGCTCACAAAGATGCAGGAATGAAATACATGGTAGCACCATGGATGCCAACACCAAAAACTTTAGAAGATTTGCAAGCTTATTGCGATTATTATAATCAAATTGGTGAAAAAACTAATGCTGCTGGAATGAAATTTGGTTACCACAATCACAATTTTGAATTTAAAGAGATTGAAGGTACACTTATGTATGATTACCTAATTGAAAATACAGACCCTAAAAAAGTATTTTTCCAAATGGACGTTTATTGGGTAGGCGAAGGTGGAAAAGATCCTGTTGAGTATTTCAATAAATACCCTGGTAGATTTGAACTTCTTCATATCAAAGATGAAAAAGAGTTAGGCAAAAGCGGTAAGGTTAACTTTGAAAATATTTTCAATAATATTGAAAAGTCGGGTGCAAAATACAATATTGTAGAAGTAGAAAGATACACAGGAACTCCATTTGAAGGTGTTGTAGAAAGCTACAACTATTTGAATGATGCGGAGTTTGTGAAAAAAAGCTACAAGTAAACTCTGACGATAGTGTTTGCCCTCATATTGATGCTTCTAGAAGATTAATTATCTCCTAAATGTAAAACTAATTATTTGGCATCAATTTGAAAGATTTAGGCAAAACATTGTTTTTCAAACATATATTATCGCATTAAACAATATTTGTTTTTTGCTAAATCATTTAAGAGCCATTTCTCAATAGAGAAGTGGCTTTTATATTGCTATGACTTACCAAATATATATTATTCTTCTCTGTCTCATTTTAAGTATTGATTTGCCATATTATCGATAATAGTTATTGTTGGTAAATTAAAATAATTATTCTACATAGTTAGCTAGTAATCAAAATAACAAAATGCTAAATACTTGAAAAG
>JAAYFB010000457.1 GCA_012728465.1 Proteiniphilum sp.
AAGGCAGGCGAGTCACCCATTTTGGCTGAGTGAACAGATACAATAAGAATATCAAATTCCTCCACGCTCTTGCTTACTTTAGGTATTTCCGCTAATGAAGGAGCTTGAAATGTATGCACATCGGCATATCTCTTCATCCATGTTTGAAACATGGTTTGAGACGATGTTCCAATTGCTACAGATGCTATTTTATTTTTGTCTAATTCTTTTATAGGAATTATTGAGCTATCATTTTTGACTAATGTAACTATGTTGTCGTAGATTTTATTTTGCACCCATTGGCTTTCCGAAGAGTTTATTTTGCTTTTAAGGGTTGCTGTGTTTATTGGCTCGAATTTATGTACGTTAAGAATATACTTGTAGCTTAGTATTCTCTTCACCTTTTCTTCAAGCAGCTCGTTAGAGATTACTCCCGAAGATACAGCTTGTTTTACATCATCAAATTCTTTTTCTTGATTTATTACACCGAGTATTATGTCATTTCCTGCCAATAGAGCTTTTACACTCATGTCGGGTTGTGTTGACACTCCCTTCATTGCCATTCCATCTGTGAATGTTAATCCTGTAAATCCTAGGGTGTCTTTGAGCAAAACTTGTCCTATGTTTTTTGATAATGATGACGGAGTGCCATTGGTTTTGAATGCAGGAACATCCAAGTGTCCTATCATCATTCCCGATAGTCCAGAATCGATATATTGTTTGAAAGGTAACAGTTCCACCTCATTGAGCCTTTCTTCGCTATGTTTTATTACGGGTAGTGTGTGGTGAGAGTCGTCAGAAGTATCACCATGCCCAGGAAAATGTTTTGCCACTGCTAGAACTCCGTTTTCTTCCATACCTTTAGCATACGCAATTCCTTGCCATGCCACAGTTTGTGGGTCTTCTCCAAAAGAGCGTGTGCCAATAACAGGGTTTTGAGGGTTACTATGTACATCTACTGCAGGAGCAAAATTTACATGAATGCCCATTTCCTTACATTGTCGTGCTACTTCTTTGCCATATAGCTTTAAGGTTTCCTCATTACTAATAGCACCCATGATCTGATTTCGGGGGAATTTTGGTGCATCTGTTAGTCGCATTGATAATCCCCATTCTCCATCCAAACCAATCATTAATGGTGTTTTAGATATGCTTTGAATGTAATTAGTCATTTCGGCTTGCGCTGTTAGAGTTCCTTTAGAAAACAGAACACCGCCAATCTTTTGTTTATCAATATATGAAGCTATTCGTGTTTGCCAACTGCTGTTTGACTCTACTATGGGCATAAAAAGCTGACCAATCTTTTCATCTAATGTCATCCCATTGTAAATGGAGTCAACCCATTGTGCCATCTCTTGTTTGTTAGCAGCACGATATAAATTTGTTTCTATTTGAGCATGTATCACTGCTGGCATTAATAATAAAAATGCCAGTAGCAAATAATATATTTTGTTCATTTTTTAGTTCTTTACCGATTCCAATTCAATGTCTATTCGTCCTACATACACACCTCTTCCTTGCGTTTGATAAATTAGGATGTCCTGATTGTCCGCATTTTTAATTATGTCAGGTTCCTTCATGAATGTATGACTATGGCCGCCGATAATAATATCTATATTCTTGGACTTCTCTGCCAGTTTCTTATCGGAAGTATAACCAAGATGAGATATGCAAATTACTACATCGCATTTATACTCATTCTTTAGCTTAGTGGCCCACTTGTTTCCAGTCTCTACCGGATCTAAAAACTTCATGCCCGTGTAGTTTGATGTGGCTATTAGCCCTTGAGGCTGAACGTTAAGGCCGATTACTCCAATTTTTACTCCATCCTTATTGATTATAGTGTGCGTCAGTGGCTTTTTTTCTAAGCTTGTGTCAGCGAAGTCGTAGTTGGTGCTAATTATGGGGAATTTAGCCCATTTCATTATATCTTTTACCCCTTCAAGTCCATAATCAAACTCATGATTGCCTAGTGTTGCAGCATCATACTTCATTAGGTTCATTGCCTTTGTCTCTACTTCTCCTCTAAATAGATTGTAGTATGGTGTGCCTTGAACAAAATCGCCAGCATCAAAAAGCAATACGTTTTTGTTTTCTTTTCTCACTTTGTCTATGTAGCTTGATCTTCGTAATACTCCTCCTTTATCTGGAGAGTATCTATCAGTTTCGGGAAGTGGCTCGATGCGGCTGTGAGTATCATTGGTGTGCAGTATTGTTATTCTCTTTTGTGCAACAAGTGATATGCTATAAAGCAGAGAAAACAGTAATATAATAGAGAGATATCTTTTATTCATTTTGAGGGTGTTTTTTAGTTTTCTATAATGATTCTTCCATCATTCTGTGATGATAGTTTCTTTCCTTCACTAGTCTTTTCTTTTACGTAATCAATCATTATGTCACGTAGTGTTATTCCTGTATTATTTATCTCCTCAGCTTCCAAAAAAGCCGTCATCCCATTGTTGCCATCTGCCAAATAATCAAGTGTAACGATGTTATATACTTTATCTTTGTCAATAGCTTTATTGTCTATAG
>JAAYFB010000458.1 GCA_012728465.1 Proteiniphilum sp.
ATATATATGTTTATAAAGTAAACGTTGATGAAGAGTCAGCCGTAGCACAAGCTTTTGGAATTCGTAGTTTGCCAACTATACTATTTGTGCCAACTGACGAACAGCCACAAGCTATAATGGGAGCTGCACCTAAGGCTAAACTTAAAGAAGCAGTAGAAACTATACTTCTAAAGAAGGAAGAAAAGGAATAATTAAAAATATATATGACAATTACAAGTCTTCAAAACAATGCAATTAAGAACATTGTAAAGCTTGGTAAAAATAGAGAGCGACAGCAACAAGGTCTTTTCATTATTGAAGGGGCACGTGAGCTGTCGCTTGCTTTACGTGCTGACTACAACATTGATTCGGTATATGTATGTCGTGAAATGTTTGAAAAAACTAAGTATCCTGATGTGTTGAATACATTAGATCGTAAAAATGTATTCGATATAAGTCATGAGGTGTTTAAAAAGATTGCATATCGCGAAAATTCGGACGGTATAGTAGCTTTGGCTAAACCCAAACAGCACTTGTTGTCAGACTTACAATTGTCCGCTAATCCTTTTATCATAATCCTTGAGTCAGTAGAGAAGCCAGGAAACCTAGGAGCCATTCTCCGCACAGCTGATGCAGCTTCGATTGATGCAGTTGTGGTGTGCAATCCATCAACTGATTTATACAATACTAATATTATTCGATCTAGTGTGGGTGGTTTATTTACTGTTCAAACGGCGGTGTGCACATCGGAAGAGGCTATTAATTGGTTGAACAAAAATAATATTACATCCTATGCTGCAGAACTAAAAGCATCAGACTATTATCAGGATGTTGATTTCACTTTACCTTCGGCCATTGTGATGGGTACCGAAGCAGATGGATTGACAAATATGTGGCTCAATAACGCAGACAAACGAATCAAAATACCCATGAGGGGTGAGATTGATTCGTTAAACGTCTCAGTTTCTACGGCTGTGTTTACTTTTGAGGCAATGCGACAAAGAGGATTCAAATAGCTCCTATATTCTTGTGTTGTTGAAATTCTGTTATGTTTGTTTTCTATTTGCTTAACTTTTTGTGAAATGTCAATTCTCCTTTCATGCTAAAACCTAATACAATGTTAGAACCATTTTTGCTTAATTCGACGAAGTAAGTGTCCGGCTCGCTAATCTCTTCGTCGAATAACAAGATGTAGGCATCATTCATGTTACTGTCGTCGTAATAAAGGATTAGGACCCTCCTGTAGTCGCTGTAGTCTTCGTTGATTTTATTTTGGGCTGTTTCTGGCAAATCTGCAAAAGTCTTAATTGTAACTGTGCCCATCAATTCACTGTTATCATTGTAATATGCTCTAGAGACAAGTCCATTTGCGTTAAGGAAGGTGGCCTCATCACTTCTTTCTAGCTTTGCCCACCTTACATATTTAATTTTTTAAAGTCCTCCTTAAACTACTCTTTAGTGAAGTCGCTAACTTCAAGGGATTCTAATGCACGAAGCTCTTTTTTGAAAGCTTTTTCTTTTTTGGTGAGTTCCGACTCAATTTTATTTAGCGAGTCAATATCTTTTTTCAATTTGCTTTCTTTCATTTCGTTTTGTGCAAATAGTGTTGCACTACTAGTAACGAACAAAGTAAATGCTAAAATAAATAATGCTTTTTTCATTTTGCGAGGTTTGTTATTATTGTTTCTGATTGATTTTTGATTATCAGAAATAAAAACGTTGTGACGTGTAATTGTAATAATCATTAGCGTTATTATTCCTTCTA
>JAAYFB010000091.1 GCA_012728465.1 Proteiniphilum sp.
TCCATTTCCCTAACAATATGTCTTGCAGCTTTTGCCGTTGCATCCTTTTCTTTAGGAAATAATTCTTTTGCTACTGTGTCTCTTTTCCAGTTTACTAGACTATAATATTCGTCGTAATATTCATCATTCCAAATATCAACGACTATTTTCTTGAGCTCAGTCTCCATGTCTGCTCTCAGTTTGTTTATAGCTACACTTGGATTGGAGTTGTACTCTTCCTTATAATTATCTACTTTGATTGGCTCTCCAAAATGAACATAGCAATCAGATAAAAAACCTGCAACATTGGTGTAGTATATTGATACAGGAATGATGTTGGTATTGAGTTCAAAATTATATTGATGCTCCATAGGTAGCACAATTCTAGGCACAGCTTTTTTAATTGGCAATAGCGATTGCTTAGGATTGTGATTGGCCTCGGGAAATATTCCAATGGGATTATTGCTCTTCAATACCTTAGCTGCTGTTTCAAATATCTCTTCATTGCGTCCCAGATTGTTTTTGCCGTCTCTTATCCTAAATACAGGTATAATTCTTGCCCCACGTAATATCCATGCAATAAACTTCTTTTTGAATATGTCGCCTCTGCCTAAGAATACAATTTGCTTGCTGTGAGGTGTTGCATAAACTAGCAATAGTGCGTCTATAAGCGCATTGCGATGATTGGGTGTAAAGATAATGGGTACATCTTTAGGTATATTATCCTTTCCCGTTATTACAAGTTTGTTGCAGTTAAGACGAAGTGCCGTATCAACAAAACATTTCACTATCGAATATCTAAAATCCCATCTATGTATCATACCTTCTCAGTTTCTAGTTCGGGAGTTGGTGCTAAAGATTTGTTGCGCCAATAAAAGGCAAGCGAAAGTCCCGCCACAATGTGCCAAATTCCCCACCAAGCTGCAATAAATGCCATGCCACCTAGTTCTAGTTCGGGAGGAAAGATGCGTGGATTAAAAATCAATGCAAGTCCCAGACCAGAGTTTTGTATTCCTGTTTCAATAGATATTGTTCGCGCATTCAATTTGCTAAGCTTCATCGCTCTCGAAAATGAGTATCCGCTTAAAAAAGCCACTGCATTGTGCACCAAAACAATGAAGAACACAAAATGAATGTACTCTAAAAACAATTTGAAGTTGCCTGCAAGTGCACCAACCAAAAATGCAATAAAGAATATTATTGAAGCTATCTGCACATGTTTCTCAATTTTTTTTGCTAACCAAGGTAGTTTGATTCCTATTATCATACCCAAAATAACTGGAATGCCTAGAATGATAAATACAGTTTGAAACATATCGATAGGGTCAATACTTATCGGAACTAGTAATGGGGATTTGCTAGCATATAGTCCTCCCCAAAATGCAAAGTTCAATGGTGTCATCACCAAACTCAACACTGTTGAGGTTGCAGTTAGGCTAACAGAAAGAGCCACATTTGACTTCGAAAGTGATGATATCAAGTTTGAGACATTTCCCCCAGGACATGACGCAACAAGTATCATGCCTAAGGCTACCGCATTGCTTGGCTTGATAATAATCACTAAAAAATAAGTGAGGGCAGGTAACAGTATGTATTGTGAGATTAGCCCCACAATAGCTGGCTTAGGATTGAGGGCAATATCTTTGAAGTGTTTAGGTTTGATTCCTAATGCTACGCCAAACATTATGAAGGCGATAGCTATATTCATCAGATGAAGTGAGTTTTGATTGAAATTAAGTTGAATGGAGTCTAGTTGCTCTAAGTTTCCAAATAGAGCCATTAAGGGCAATTGGGGCATAGCACTTGCTTTTTGATTAGTATTAGCAAAGGTAATTAATCGATAGGGATTTTGAACAAACTAAGTCATTCTATTTGTAATTGAATACCAATCGAAATCATTATATTTGTAAATAAATAGATAAATAAAATGAGTGCACCATTAGCAGAGCGGCTACGTCCGCAAACATTAGATGATTATATCGGACAGAAGCATTTGTTGGGCAAAGGTTCTGTACTTAGGCGGATGATAGATTCGGGTAGAATTCCTTCAATAATTCTTTGGGGACCTCCTGGAGTAGGTAAGACTACACTAGCTCATATAATATCTAATACTTTGGATTCCAAGTTTTATATGCTTAGTGCAATTAATTCTGGAGTAAAGGATGTGCGTGAGGTTATTGAAAAGGCTAAGTCTAATAGATTTTTTGATTCTGCTCCTCCCATTTTATTTATTGATGAGATTCATCGCTTTAGTAAGTCTCAACAAGACTCATTGCTTCATGCTGTAGAGACTGGCATTGTTACTCTCATTGGCGCTACTACCGAGAATCCATCTTTTGAAGTCATTCGTCCTCTTCTTTCGCGCTGCCAGGTGTATGTTCTAAAGAGCATGGACAAGAGTGATTTGAATGAGCTGCTACATCGTGCTATCTCTACCGATATTATATTGAAAGATTTGAAGATTGAAGTTAAAGAGACTGATGCTCTGTTCCGCTTTTCGGGCGGTGATGCTCGCAAATTGCTGAATATTATAGAACTTGTTGTAGCAGCTGAGGATGGTAATAGCTCTATTATAGTTACAGACAAGAATGTTACAGATAGATTGCAAGAAAACCCCGCTGCCTATGATAAGGATGGGGAGATGCACTACGATATTATTTCAGCGTTTATTAAATCTATTCGTGGTAGCGATCCTGATGCGGCAATTTATTGGCTTGCTCGTATGGTCGCTGGTGGCGAAGATCCTAAGTTTATCGCACGCCGTTTGGTTATTTCTGCCGCTGAGGATATTGGCTTGGCAAATCCTAATGCTCTTTTGCTTGCCAATGCTTGCTTCGACACGTTGCAAAAAATAGGTTGGCCCGAAGGAAGAATAGTGCTGGCCGAAGCAACTATTTATCTAGCCACTTCTCCCAAAAGCAACTCTGCATATCTTGCTATTGATAATGCTATTGCAAAAGTGAATGAGACGGGTAATTTGCCCGTGCCATTGCATCTGCGCAATGCGCCTACTTCATTGATGCGGGAGCTCGATTATGGTAAGGAGTATAAGTATTCGCACGATTATGATAATAACTTTGTGAAGCAAGACTATATGCCAAAGGAGCTTAAAGGGAATAAGTTTTGGGACGCTCAGAATAACTCTGCTGAAGTGAGAATGAAGGAATTGATGGATAAGCTTTGGGGTGAGAAATAGCAATCAACTATTAGTGACTAGCAATAGGCATATTGCCTACAGCTGTTCACTAGTACCAATTAGTTCCCCTATCATATGGTGAGTTTCTTTGCTCATACTTCAAGTCTTGAAGTAGGGAGGCATCGGCTCTAATAACAAAGTTGTACGATTTGTACGGGCCAATTGGTATAAAGCTTGCCGACATGCTCCAGCAGTGTAGCTTTCGTGTGAGGGAGCAGTTTATGCTAGTAAATTTATTTAAATCGAAATTGTAATCAGTATTGAATGTAAAGCTCCAGTTCTTAGTTGGCTGCAATGATCCACTAAAGCCAAGGCTATGGGTTAACATTCCAGGATACTCCATCTTTTGTTTGTTGAAGTTTTGTGTATCATATAAATACCTTACCGAATAGTTGAATGATAAGTTCCATTGAACTTCATTTTTTAGATACCCATTCTCATCAAATTCTCCATATGTGTTTCCACCCGTGTCGAACACACTGCTTCTACTAGCTGACTCATTAGGATTTCGTCCAATGGTTCCATCGTCTGGTAGTGGCAAGTCGTTGTCACCATCTTCTTCATTATTCTTAGATTCTTTATCTTTAGAAAATAGGTTCTTAAAAGTAGTTTGATTGATGGAGTACGAAAATGATGTACCTGTGCTTTGTAGTTTGCCGAAGCCTTTGCCATTAAGTATTCGTAGTTTGTCAACTGCAACGGGTCTATCGTTTTTGTCAAGCTCATACATATATGGATCCCATGTTGCTGTTAGGCTCAGGGTATATGATTTTGATAGTTTCAATCGTATGTTAGTATTAATTGTACTCCATTTCATTGAGTCGGCCATTAAGTTGTGGCTAAAGCTTATGCCTAGATCATCAATCAAGCTTATTTTTTTGTAGCCTGTAGAGTCTTTTTCACTTCTAACCTTCATCTCTAGATTGTTTTTGAAAGAGAAGTTGATACTACCACTCTGACCCTTAGAGGCAGTGCCAAACATCATTTTTGAATATGGTGAATAAGTATATTCTACATCATCTCCAAATTCATTTTTATAGTAATATGTTTCATAAAAACCATATTTTGGATCTCCAAAATCGGGGCGATAGCTTAAACTGATGCTAGGAGAGAATACGTGTCTAATGGCCTGTATTTTGTTTCCAAACATTTTCCAAGGAGTGTACATACCATACAACTTTGTGTCGGCACTAATAGATGCACCATAGTCGTAAACCCTATTGAATCCTCCAATGGTGTCAACAACTACGTTTCTGCGTGCTGCAGGGTCCCATGCTTCTTTTATTGCTCCTGTGTACCAACGCTCGGTGTATGTAAATGATGGTGAGATTTGAATAACATCAAACAACGAAAAGGTTGTGCTGATAGGTATGCTGTGCTTCATTCCATTTTGCCAATCCTTTATGATGTTGGATTTGAAAAACTTATCTTCCTTTGTGTGTATAGAATTTCTAAATTCACCTGAGTAACTCATAGAGATCTTTTCGTACCATTTAGGATCACCCACCGCATTTTTACGCTTAAATGGATATATTCGACTCATGTTTACCGAAAGGTTTGGCAGTGTTGCTGACACTGTCGAGTCTCTTGATACTTGGTTTATATTTACTGATGCTGATAAGCTCCATGGAGAGTCGGGGAAGCGTTGAGTTAAGTTGATGCTTGAACTTTTCGTATTGTTTGAAGATTCTGGTCTGTACAAGCTATTCATATCGTGCATATTTGCACGGCTTGTAGAGAAGTTTACGCTTGCGGACAAGGTCCTAAACATGTTAGCCTTTGGATCCTGTGAGTGTGTCCAGCTTATTTTAAAGTCTTTTGACTCTGTGTATGCACCGGGGATGTTTAAATCTTTAAGAGATTTGTCACCCATTACAGTATTTAAGTAGTTAGCATTGAAGCTGCCAGAGTATTTGTATCGTTTGCGATAAGTAGATCTTGCACTCAAACCCCAGCTCCCTTTTGTGTATATTTCGCCTGTAAGTGCTAAATCCACATAGTCGTTTATTGCAAAATAATACCCTCCATTGTGTAGATAAAATCCACGCTCCATTTCATCTCCATACGATGGCATGATGATGCCCGAAGAATATGACGTAGTGAAAGGAAAGAATGCAAAAGGTAGTACTACAGGAAATAGAGGAACATCGGCTACTACTAGCCATGCAGGACCTGTAACAACATCTTTGCCTGGGCGCACTTTAGCTTTAGATAAATTGATGTAAAAGTGTGGATGATCATGCATGTCACAAGTAGTATATTTTGCATTGACCATATAGAAAGAGTTGTCTGCATTCTTCTTAGCAGTATTTGCTACGATATGCCCTTCTCCTTCTTGTGTAATAACGTTTGAAATAAATGCTTTGCCCGTTTCA
>JAAYFB010000092.1 GCA_012728465.1 Proteiniphilum sp.
CTTCAGTTCTAACTTAGGCTGCGCTCTCATTTTGCCCGAAAACATATCTCTCACCATAATAATGCCAGCCTCTGCACCCACTGTAGGCTTAAACCAATGTTCAACCGTGCCTCCATAGTAAGTTTGATTCATTATTGGCATCATTGGTCTTTGAGGTTGATTGTTGTGTTGAGAAATAGGGAAACCACCATAAGCATTCAAGTACCAATCTTTAGTAATCTTTTGTCGTGCATGCAAATCAACTTGCACCGCCGATTGATTAAGATTAAACATATTAGGTGCAGTTTTTGTATAACCCACGCTACCTTCTAGCATTAAACTATGAGTGGGCATATATTGTAAATCAGCTGCCACATTCCAGTAGGGCAACACATCAAAATCAGAGTTATATGAACCTGAAATTCCTGCCATCAAGTTTGGTGAAACTAGGTAGTTAGCTCCCGCATTAAGTATGTAATAATTAGCTTTACCAAAAAAGGGAGTTTCCACCAATCCCAAGGTAGCTGCGGTGTGTAAATTTAAACGAGGCATAGGAGAATATGATGCAATAGCCGTTCTGTTTTTAGAGAAAATATCATCTGCCCCCACACCAAAAAAGTTTACACCCGATGGCGAGGTTTGCGGCAAAAGAAAAGGAGTAATTGAGAAATCCTCAAATCTGCTATATTGAATACCATCTCGTCCCAAAATTGGATTGATAGTAGGTATTGATACAGACATGGCACTCGATTGTCGAGGCATATCGGGATACATTCTGTTTAGCAATTCTTGATTTAACTTTAGGCTATCTATTAAGTTATACTTTTCTTGACCACTAACCGTTAGCACCGAAATAGCTAAGCACCAAATGTATATAAATAATCTAAGTTTCATAGTTCTCTCCTTTTGCTCACCCAAAGATAATAATTACATTATGGTTTTTACCCATATTTCATTATAAAATTATAGCTTTGTGATACTCGAAACAATAATTATGTTATGAAACTTATAAATACAATCATATTTTTCTCTATTTCTTTTTCACTATCATTGGCATATACATATGGACAAAATGCTAGCTATAGCGTAGAGGATATTCATATTTTTGATAAATACATTCAGCACATACAATTGGAGCAACATAGCTCGAAGCAGGAACTCCTTCAAGCCACGGCCACTTTTTTTATTGGCACACCATATGTGGCAGGAACCTTGGATATTAATGATAAAGAGAGTCTTATAATTAATCTTCGCGAGTTTGATTGTGTTACATTTATCGAAACAGTTATTGCATTGGCCAACACAGTGGAGTCGGGCAACTATAGCTTCGATAACTTTTCCTCTCAATTACAGAAAATAAGATATCGAAATGGCGTAGTAGATGGTTATGAATCAAGATTGCACTACACCACAGACTGGATATATGCAAACATCCAAAACAAACTACTTTCGCCAAGTGAAGTGCAAAGCGAATATGAGTTAGATGATAAAAAAATAGACTTCATGTCCACACATCAATCGTCCTACAATGCACTAAAAGATGACGATGTGATGCTAAACAAAATACGGCTGGTAGAAGATAACATAAATAGTAGGGGAGGATTCAGATATCTGCCTAAGGATAGGATAGTGGCACTAGCGGACAAAATAGGGCATATGTCAATGGTAGCATTTACTACTTCAATAAAGGGATTAGACACAACTCACACCGGGTTTACATATAAAAATGGTGACAAGCTAGGATTAATACATGCCTCTAGCTTACAGAAGAAAGTGGTTATAGATAACAAAAGTTTAAGTGAATATTGTATGTCACAAAAATCTAGCACGGGAGTCATAGTTGCAAATGTTGAGTAATCAAATTTACACCTTACTCAAACTCATCATGTTCTTCTTCTTCATACTTTTTGTGTTTTCTTTTATGATAGATCCACTTATCTGTCAGTTTGAAAGATAGGTTTATAGCAATTACCAACACAGCACAAATGACAGCGAACGTATAATAGCCTAATCCTGCCATACACCCTAAGGATGCACTACACCACAGAGTGGCAGCAGTAGTAAGGCCTTGCACATTGAGACCATGACGAAAAATAACGCCTGCACCTAGAAATCCCATTCCCGATACTACTTGACCGATTACACGTGATGGATCGCCCGTTTCTTGAGTAGTAAGCACACTCGTAATTACAAATATGCATGCCCCAAGTGACACTAGTGTGTTGGTACGCAATCCAGCACTCTTATTATTCCACTGCCTCTCCAATCCTACCGAAGCACCCGTAAGGGCTGCTACCACTACACGTATAATAAAATCTGCAACTAGCATATGTATATATTGAATATCTTTATTTATGGTGTGTATTTATTTTGCAATAAATCAATTGTTGCAAAGATAATAAAAGAATAAGATGTTTGAATATATCGAGCATTGATAGTTAGGAGTGAGATATTTTTTGAATAATAGTTTTATGCTATTTTATACTGCATGTCACACTTCTTTTTTCATCTCTAATATTACAGAAAACACCTCATCAGAAAAACCAATGGTTCTGGAATTGGGCTAAGCATATGCCAACAAATTATGATCAGGCACAAAGGCAAGCTTTTGGTACAGTCGGATGATAGAGAAACAAAGTTTACGATGGTATTTAATGTATGATGCTACTGTCAACAAAACAACACTACGAAATCAACCCTTCCACGAAGCGTTTGTAAGCCTTAAAGGTGCGAAATCCCTTTAAAACCCCTGTATATCATTACATTATTGATAAAATTGCACACAAATTGAACCAAATAACAAGTTGTATTTGCCTGATTTTGCTGTGAATGGTCCAAGTGTAAAATGTTTTTTTGAACAAATTGGGCAGAAGTCCCCAAAAAACAATGTGTTTTGTGGCAACATTCTTAAAACATGTAAAAATACATATGTGTTTTTATGCATCGAGACCAAAAAGCTTGCAATAACGAATGTGTTTTTGCTGAAAAAGCTGTGAATGATCCAAGTGTAAAGTGGTTTTTCAAGTAAATCGGTGCTGAAATATTCATATCACTATGAAATTGACAACAATTTTGTCAAGATATACACTAATACATATGATAATCCATGCTCCGAGACTAAAAAAGCTGCAATTATGATTGTTTTTTGGGTGGCAAAGCTGTGAATGGCCCAAGTGTAAAATGTTTTCGAGGAGTTTTTTGTGATTTTTTACCCTGCTCCAAACCCTTTAAGTAGGAAAACTCATCGCATGGTGATACCATCAAAAGATAATTATTCAATATGATGGCTAGCTCTCGTTTATTAATTAATCTATGATTGTGAAACGAGAAATATATTATCATTATCAAACATCATTTTGCATTGTTATAGTCCTGAACATTTCGTATATTTGTTTTGGTAATAATAGCACAATATTTTTCATTAAAACACCAAGTATTATGAAGCAAACTACTGCAAAAGAGCTACGCATTAGCTGGCTACACAAGCTTACGAATAGCGAATTTACATTTTGCACTAACATTATTTGTATGACGATAGATAAATATATCAGCTCAGATGATGTTTTGGCTAAAAGTTATGGAGAATTGCTGAAAAAGAATGACAAGCTACAAGCTATGAATCCAGTAGAGCGTAGTTCTAGTTTGACAAAGCAGATACAAGAGTGGCATAAACTCAGAAAAAAATATGTTGTGGAGGTGCTTGTTAATGCAAAAACATCATCTTCGGAAATAATACTTGACGAGCAAACAAGAAATGCAGCCATTGTGCATAATTGGATGCACTCTTTCGGTAAAAGATTGTACGACCTTGGCATAAATGGGCTTACTAGCAAAGTGGATGCCATGCTAAAAGATATTGCAGAAAATGAAACTGTGAGAAATGCTATAAAAGAGCTGGAATATGATAGGCACTTTGCTATAATTGCAGACTTAAACAAAAAAATATATGATGCTATCATAAATAGAGGCATAATATTTGCACGCAATATGCCTAAACAGAGCTACAAAGAAGTAAGAATGGAGGTATATCTTGAGCTGCAATCATTTATAAACTCATTGAACGATATGATTCGCCATGGCAACGATGACACATTGATATCTTTAAAGCATGCTATGCATTATCAGTTAATGCAGTTTCATGGTCCGTTGATGGCTAGAAAGACCAAGAAAGATAATAAAGAGAAAGCACCTGCGGTCCGCAATGCAAGTAGTGGACAAGAGAAGTTAGATAATGCAATAGAAGGTAACGTTTTGCAAAACAGTCAAAATGTATATGTTACATCCAATTCATACTATCCACGCAAGAGAAAATTGTTTAAATTCTATGGAAAAAGAGGCAGATTGAACCACTTGCAAAAGCGAAAAGCTCCTATCAACCGCATGAGGGGATAACTAAAATATAAATAATAAATAAGTTTACAACACAACAACAGATGCTAGGCACATACATTCAAGACCACATTTTCGATAACATTGATTTCACCGAAACTACTTTAGAAAGAGGTGAATATGAAGAGTGCACGTTTAAAAACTGCAACTTTGGCGAACTTAATCTTTCGGGGTTCATATTTGACAATTGCACTTTCGTTGGATGCAACTTGAGCCTAGCCAAACTATTTGGTACTGCACTACGTGGCATTCGCTTTGATAGTTGCAAGATGTTGGGTCTGCATTTTGATGATTGCAATCAGTTTGGGTTATCATTTATGTTCAAAGAGTGTCAACTCAATCACTCGTCGTTTTATCAAACTAAGATAAAGAGAACAGTGTTTAAAAATTGCCAATTGGTGGAAGTAGATTTCGCAGAGTGTGATTTGGCTGGTTCGGTGTTTGATAATTGCGAAATGTCAGGAACTACTTTCGACAGAACTAACATAGAGAAGGCTGATTTTAGAACCTCGCACAATTATATTATAAATCCAGAGAATAATAAAATGAAAGGTGCTAAGTTCTCATTAAGTGGAGTGGTGGGGTTGTTGAGCAAGTATGGTATTGAGATAGTTTAAATAAAGATATGCTGATTTCTATTTACCAATGTTGGCATTATCGGCAAATCGTTTCATTGCACTTAATTCATCATCCGAAAGAATAGGGGTTACATCTTCTTTATCTGTGGGAATTAGCACATATTTTAGCTTGCCTTCCTCTTTATACTTACGCACCCATGCAAGTGAATAATTGCAAGAAACAATTTCTACATCTTCATTTCCGTTATCACTCATCCTTAAAGTAATCTCAGCAATAGCACCACCATCAGTGTTTTCGCGTTGCTGATTTGAAATGAAGTTACCCAAAGAATAATAGACCACAGAGTGAATTTTATTGTCAACGACATTCTTAACCAACGGTTGCAC
>JAAYFB010000015.1 GCA_012728465.1 Proteiniphilum sp.
ATCACCATCACCTTGGTATGTAAACACCATTTTATCGGGATTCAAACGCTTCACAGCTGTTGCTACTGCTGGTGCTCGACCATGTGCAGCTTGTTGCCAATCAATATCAAGATAATTATATGCAAACACAGCACAGCCTACTGGTGCTATTCCAATGGTTGTCTCTTGAATATCCAATTCCTTTATAACTTCAGCCACAAGCTTATGTGCCACGCCATGCGAACAGCCAGGGCAATAGTGCATGTGGTTGTTATTCATTACTTCTGGCTTGATATGCACCAGATTTTCGGGACATACTATATTATTTGTATCCATATCTTTAACGTTTTGTAAATCGGTAGAAAAAATAACAGAACAATGCACACATCCCTGTAATCCATGTCCACTTCATATCTTTGTCGGTTGCGAAATAGACTACGATAGTTGCTATGAATAGTAACAAAAACAGGGTTGAAAATATTCGATTGATTTTTGGATTCACGATTCGATAGTTTTTTAATTAATTATTTTCTCTTTCAATGCCACAAGCACCTCATCTGGTGTAGGCACGATTCCACCCAAACGTCCATAATGTTCAACAGGTACTTTTCCATTTACTGCCAATCGTACATCCTCCACCATCTGACCCGCATTAAGCTCAACAGTTAGCATACCCTTCACTTTGTCAGCATACTCTTTTAGTATAGTAGTAGGGAAAGGCCACAAAGTGATTGGACGAAGAAGTCCTACTTTTATCCCTTCAGCTCGTGCCAAGTCAACAGTTTTTTGACAAATACGTGCCGAAGAACCAAAGGCTACAAGAAGATAGTCAGCATCATCACACTGTATCTCTTCATATATTACCTCCTCTTGCTCAATAATTTTATATTTATTTTGAAAGCGGATATTATTCTCCTCCATCTTTTCAGCATTTAGCTCTAACGAAGTGATAATATTGGGACCTCTATTGCCTGTTTTGCCAAGGGTAGCCCATGGACATTGCTCACGAATCTGTGCTTCTGTACGCAATGGTCTTTGTTGGGGTAGTTTCACTTTCTCCATCATTTGACCAATTACTCCATCAGTAAGAATCATGGCAGGGTTACGATACTTAAATGCTAAATCAAAACCTAGTGCCACAAAATCAGCCATCTCCTGAACCGAATTGGGTGCTAAAGTAATTAATCTATAATCGCCATGTCCTCCACCTTTCACTGTTTGAAAATAATCAGATTGCGACGGTTGTATAGTACCTAATCCAGGACCACCACGCTGCACATTTACTAAAAGACATGGAAGCTCTGCTCCAGCTAAGTAAGAGATACCCTCTTGCTTTAGGCTAATGCCTGGGCTCGACGAACTTGTCATGGAGTATTTGCCACAGGCAGCACCTCCATATACCATATTAATTGCTGCTACTTCACTCTCGGCCTGAAGAACAACCATTCCAGTTGTTTTCCATGGTGCCTCATCCATTAATGTTTCGATAATCTCTGATTGAGGTGTGATAGGGTACCCAAAATAACCATCTACTCCATATCTTATAGCAGCATGGGCTATGGCTTCGTTTCCCTTCATCAATGTTATTTCTTCTGTCATAGTTTGAAATTAAGTTTTTCTGATAACTATTTAAAACCTTGTTCTTATTACAAAGTTATTTTGGTATATATATTGCTAATGAACTTATTATCGGTCTAATCGCTTTCTATATACCGTAAGCACACCATCGGGGCAAACAGTGCTACAACTGGTGCATCCATTACAGTCGTCGGGATTTTTCATATACACATAATGATATCCACGATCGTTCACTTCACGTGGCTGTAGCTCCAACACACTGTCGGGACATGCCACTACGCATAAGTTGCAGCCCTTGCATCTTTGCGTATTTACAATAACGTAACCTGCTACTTTTTTAATCTTTGTCATCTCTTTTGTGTGGTATTTATTGGTTTATCGCAAAAATAATGCATGTTTCTATTGTTGTCAACTATTCTATGTTAAATCTTTATCTCACTACATATCAGACAATTGCACTAGAAACAGTAATTAAAACTAAATCAGCCTTTTTAATTACAAAAAGAAACTACCTATAAGATATAAATAAAAACTATACACTGATAACCGTAAAAAAACTTGAATCTATTAGTTTCAAGAAGAACAAATATTTACCAATAATAAGCCTGATCAACCATCCATTTGCCCTGCACTTTCATAACCATTTCAATTATATCGCGTGCTACCCCTTCGCCTCCAATGATTGGAGAGATATATTTTGAAATACCCTTAATCTCTTCACAAGCATCAGCTGGGGCAATAGGTAAGCCCACCTTCTTCATTACTAAGTAGTCTATAATGTCGTCGCCTACATAGATGATTTCCTCTTCTTTAAAACCTGTTTTATCCATATAATCTTTCAGCTGCTCAGTTTTATCGTAAGCCCTCAAATATATGTGCTGAACCCCTAATGCCTCCAATCGCTTGCGAACAATTTCTGAACGTCCACCTGTGATTATTGCAACATCAAAACCCATACGCAAGGCATGATGAATGGCATAGCCATCTCTTACATTAGTAGTTCGCAAGGGTTGACCATCCTCGGCATGAGGAACAGTTTGACGTGATAAAACACCGTCAACATCAAAAATAAAAGATTTGATCTTCATCAAATCATAATCAATTGCACTCATAAATATATATAACTGTGTAATTTAATAACCCATTAAAGAAATGCACTATAGCACCTCATACTGTCTTTTGTAGTGACTAATCAAGTCACTTCTTTATCCTATTCGATAAAACAAGAATAAGACCTACTACTAGAAGTGCGATTGGCACTAATAAACTTCGGTAGGCATGCATCCAACCAAAAAACAAATCAGAATGAATAATGACACCTATCGCAGATAACACTATCCCCATTGTTTTTTCTCTTTTATAAATCAAAAATATAATACCCGCAGACAGGAAATATGTACCTGCACTTTGCAAGAAGCTTGCAAAAGGTAGCTTTGCTGTGATACCCAACTTATCTAGAAGAATGAGAGCTCCAAATACTAGCAACGTCATTCCCCAAGCCATTTTGTCTGATTGATTACTATTCTTTGTCATTATTATCTACGTTTGGAAGTGTGAATTTGCCAATATGTACCTTTTCCCACATCAAGTTATCTAGGTTTGCAGGATTCTTTTGTTTCTCTTTTCGGCCAAATGTGATTATGCATAAAACTTGAAGTGGCATAGGTATATCTAACAAATCGTTGATATATTCGCC
>JAAYFB010000459.1 GCA_012728465.1 Proteiniphilum sp.
ACTTGTTCTTTAGTCTCTTCTTTATTCATGTTTTCTTTTTTGTTGTTATATTTCTGTTATAAATGTCTCTTTAGGTTTATAATTATCTACATCTAATTGATACAAATATTGCCCATTACTACTAATATCGTCAAACCCTAAATCGATATAATGGTTTTGTACCATTTGATTTTTAACTGTGGGTATATATTCTCCAATAATTGTGCTGAATCCATTTTGCTTAGCATAATTGATAATGGTATTAAGAGTGAAGTTTTCCATTCCACGTCTTAATACTCTGCAACTCATCAGCCATGTAGCTATAAATAAAGTGTCATTGTTTTGCTTTTCGAGTATAATAACGCAAATGAGCCCATTATCTCCATACTTGTCGGTAAGGGTGAAGCTGAGATTGTGATGAGCCTTGCTGTTCGACAGTTGTTCTATCTCCGAGTCAGTATATCGCACAGTTCGTAGATTAAATTGGTTGCTACGTTGTGACAATTGAGAAACTCTAGGAGTATTGAAGTTATTAAATCCTCTCACCTCAGAGGTCATATTTAGGCTTTTGAGGAAGTCACCCTCGTTTGTGAAACTAAATTGTGCCACTGCTCTTTTAGCTTCCACTTGATATTGAAGAGTTCGATCAGCATCGGCATCAGAGTAGCTAGCCGTTTCAAACAAGTTCAGGCTATATAGATATTCCAAGTACTGAGCTGCATCATCGGGAAGTTCGGGGACAGTTACTTCAGGCAAGTTCTCTCTTACTAGGTTGCGTTCAAAAGGATTGTCGTCTAAAAAGACCATAGAGTCGAAACCAATGTTCAGTATCGACTGTATCTTGCGAATGTTGTCGGCCTTGTTTTCCCAATTTGCCACAAACACTGCAATATCGTCAAGCCTAAGCACCATTTCGGGATGATTGATAAAGGGCTCCTTTGCCACTTCTTCATTGTTTTTAGAGCATACGGCAAGTATTATTCCACGGTTTTTTAGTTTCAATGCCCACTCCTGAATCTCTTTATACACCTTGCCAATCCCAAGCCCGTGTCCTATCTGTATTCTTTCTAGTCCATCATCACCAATCACGCCTCCCCAAAGAGTATTGTCGAGATCTAAAATCAGACATTTCTTGAAACTACCCTTCATTGCCAAAATAATATCAGTTGCTTTCTTTGCCACATACGGCAAAGCATCTACTGAAATAACCATATCAGTGCTTGCATAGATGGATGGATGAAACATATTGTCTCGACCCATTTTGTTTTGTATGGCAGCAATATCACATATATATAAGTTTGCAATCTCTTGAGATAACTTCATTAGTTCATAATTGAGCTTTCTCACCTGATATGTAAAGGAGTTTTGTGTTTTATTGGCATAGTTCCCAAACACGTTGTCATCTATTTCTGGATAATTGAAGTATATAATCGGAACCGATGATGAACTAGCGATATGCCTAACAAAGCTTAATCTATTGTCTGCAAGTGATGCTAGTTGGTCAGTCTTTAGTTTATTATATGTCGAGAGCAATTTGTGAGTGGATTGAAATACTATGATATAGTCGGCATCGAATTTAAATAAATCCGATGAGCTTTCCATAAATTGATATTCCACTTGATTATAATCGGCCTCAAATATCTCAAAGTTATATCCTTTTGTTATTGCAGTGCCACGTATTGCTATGCACAGCATCTGGGTAGCTCTATCTCCCACTAATGCCACTTTAGTTTTGGGAAGAGATGCTGTATCCTTTTTGAGTGCTTTTTTTAGTTCAATAAAGCTATGTATCATTCTGAACCTAAGGTCTGGTTGAAGTTTGGTTGTTTATTAAATCCCCATTTATCATATTCGGCCTTGGGTAAGCATTATACGCTATTAGCAATACACCAATGCTCAATAAATATACACATATAGTAACAAGTAGTCGCTGTGATTATACCTGTTGTTTTTGCTTTAAACCGATTTATATATAATTATCAATCAGTTTCATAATGAAAGCTATCTTGCTTTTGGGTTGTAACAATACATATTTGATTTTTGTTCTAGCTATATCTGTTTTTAAGAATTCTGTTTCATCGGTATTATTCTTGATGTCTCCCTTTTCACATTGTGCCGTGATGTTTATTAAGACATTATATGCTTCAATCAATATGCTCCAACATTGTATATAATATTTGTACTTATAGTTTGGTGTAACTACAATAGCTTGTAATTTTCTTTAATCATCATCACACACTTCATTCAGCCCTTTTGATTATTGGTATTGTTATTTCTTTATATTTTCGACAGCTTTTTTATTTTATCAATGTCATTTATATCCAATATTTACATATTATTTTTTACTTCATTGTTAATGATAAATGGTATTGAGTATTTCTTAAAAAAAGTAATGCTAATATCATTTGTCATTCACCGTTTTCAATATGAAATGATGCATTTACAACATTGTAAATGCATGAATTCTTTTGATTTGGCCCATTTACAACATTGTAAATGCATGAATTCTTTTGATTTGGTCCATTTACAACATTGTAAATGCATGAAATCTTTTGATTTGGTCCATTTACAACATTGTAAATGCATGAAATATTTTGATTTGGACCAT
>JAAYFB010000460.1 GCA_012728465.1 Proteiniphilum sp.
AAACGAAGTAATATTACTAAAAGGAGCAAGAAGATATCATTTTGAACAAATTAGTCAATTATTAGAGAAAAGAATACACGAAACATCTCTCGAAATTGACTTGGACGCAATTGTGTACAACTATAATAGGTATAAATCGGAGCTATCCAATAATACAAAGCTAATATGTATGGTGAAAGCAGATGGATATGGATCGGGCGCAAGCGAAATAGCCAAAACTTTGCAATACCACAGATGCGAATATTTTGCTGTAGCCGTAGCAGAAGAAGGGATAAAGCTAAGAGATGAAGGAATTTCAATACCCATTATTGTATTAAATCCCGAAATAAATGGCTTCGAAGAGCTTTTCTCGTGTGATTTAGAACCAGAAGTATATAACTTCAGAATTCTTAAAGCATTTATTAAAGAGGCTGAGCGACGCGGAATAACCAACTATCCTGTACACATAAAAATAGACACAGGAATGCACCGACTTGGCTTTTTGCCGACACAAATTCCTGAACTTATTGAGCTATTAAAATCGCAAAAAGGAATAAAAGTCAAGTCCATTTTCTCACATCTCGCTGCTAGCGAGAGCTGGCTATTTGATGAATTCACAAACGAGCAAATCAATATTCTTGACAACCTTCATAACGAATTTCAAAATCAAATAGGATACAAAGTTTGGAAACATATTCTCAATTCTGCGGGTATTGAAAGATTTCCCAATGCTCAATGGGATATGGTAAGATTGGGCATAGGATTATACGGTGTAAGTAGCAAATTTAGCACTGAACTAAAGAATGTATTCACCCTAAAAAGCACAGTGTTACAGATAAAGGATGTGCCAAGCAACGAAACTGTTGGATACGGCAGACGTGAAACTATAAGCAGAGACGCCAAAATAGCAACAGTGCGTATGGGATATGCTGATGGCCTTAGTAGAAACTTTGGAAATAGAAATGGGAAGGTCTTAATTAATGGTCAATATGCCCCTATAGTTGGCAACATTTGTATGGACTTGTGCATGGTTGACGTAACAGATATTGATGCTAAGGAGGGAGATGAAGTTATAATATTTGGAGAAAACTTATCTGTAATAGAGTTAGCCAACTCCATTGACACCATTCCTTACGAGATACTAACATCAATTTCTCCACGAGTGAAGCGCATATACGTAAAAGAATAAATTATTTACAGTTATAAAAGCAACTTATGGCATACCTCGCAGAAAGGCAACTACAGTAAAAGCTAAATTAGCAGTTAGATTATGTAGATTAAAATCATTTATTGTAAATTTATAGAGTCATGTTTAAAATACGTTATTAATTACATATAGTGTCAATGGTAGAAGATAAAAAAATAGTATTCGAAGAGATATACATTTCTCACTATTCACGTATGAAATTCTTTGCGCAAGAGTACGTAATCCTAGAAGAGGATGCAGAAAATATTGTGCAAGATGTCTTCATGGAATTATGGGAAAATAGTGTCCTCTTATCTTCTCACACAAATATCTTTTCTTTCCTTTTTACTTCTGTAAAAAACAGATGCATTGATTTTTTAAGACGCAAAACAGTGTTACAAAAAGTCAAAGAAAAGATTCACAGCGAAGAGATGCATATTTTGGAGCTGAAGCTATACTCGCTTGAGTATTTTAATGACCAAGTTTTATCAAATTCTAATATCGAAACTGTAGTTAGAGAGGCAATAAATAGTCTTCCTGAAAGATGCCGACAAATATTTGTCTTAAATAAAATAGAGGGTAAGAAGCAAAAGCAAATAGCCGAAGAACTAAACATTTCCATACATACCGTCGAAAGCCAAATGTCTATTGCTAGCAAAAAGCTAAAAGAGCTACTAAAAGACTTTGTGCCATTGCTTATTTTCTTATTAGTTTGAATTTTATTTTATTCAAACTCTCAAATTTTCAACATCATAGTAACTTACAAAGAAGTATGAAAAAACTGATTAAAAGACACATATTAATGCTATGTTTCGGCTTGTGGATACCAACCATAATTATCGGACAAGTAAAAACAGAACATAACTTAGTATTCAACACCCTCGCCGATCGCTGGGATGAAGCAATGCCACTTGGCAATGGAATAATGGGAGCATTAATATGGGAGAAGGATGGCAAACTTCGTATTGGTCTAGATAGAGCAGACTTATGGGACTTGAGGAAAACACCAGAATTTGAAAGTCCTGATTTTAATTTTGAATTTGTTTACGACCATGTTGTTAATAAAAAAGATATTGCTCCAGTCAGGAAATTGATAGATGATCCTTACTCCAACGATCCTGGTCCAAGTAAAATTCCTGCCGGTGCCATAGAGTTTAATATTAAGAAGTTAGGTGAAGTTAAGGATGTAACCTTATGCCTCGAGAGCGCCACATGCTTTATTGAATGGAAAAGCGGCGTGAAGGCTCAAATATATGTGCACTCAGGAAAACCATTTGGCAGAATTAGATTTGAAAACCTTACAGAAGCCTTGAGCCCTGAAATAGATATTCCAAAATATAATGGAAATGGCACGAATACGGATGTAGGTTATGGTGGATTGGGTCTTCAAAAGCTAGCATATGATACTGGAGAGCTAATTGAAAAGGAAAATATTATTACTTGGAAACAACCAGGATACGGAGACTTTGAGTACGAAATATCTATTGCTTGGGAAAATCAAAGAAAAGGAATACTTGATGCAGTATTTGCAGTAACGACTACCAATACACCCTATTCATCTACAGAAACAAGTGAAGAAGTCGTACTAAATAGTATTAAAACTAAATACAAAAAAGAATACAAAGAACATCTGAAATGGTGGAATAACTTTTGGAATCTATCAGAGATTAACCTACCTGACAAGGTTTTGGAGAAACAATACTACCTAGAGATGTATAAGTTTGGGTCTGCATCACGCAAAGGAGCACCTCCAATTACCCTGCAAGCTATTTGGACTGCTGATGATGGAGGCATTCCGCCATGGAAAGGAGATTTTCATAATGACCTAAATACTCAACTAAGCTATTGGCCGGGCTATACAGCCAATATGCTGGAT
The DNA here is from genome assembly GCA_012728465.1 of Proteiniphilum sp. Taxonomy (GTDB): domain Bacteria; phylum Bacteroidota; class Bacteroidia; order Bacteroidales; family Dysgonomonadaceae; genus Petrimonas. The sequence continues at coordinate 3,042 of JAAYFB010000460.1, forward strand.
GAAACATCTGTGTTTACTGACTGGCTATGGATGCTAAAACCTAAGTTTAATGCATATACCAAAAAGTTTTATGGAATAGATGGCCTAAATACGCCAGGAATAAACACCCTCACTGGTGATCAAATGGGCGGATGGAATCAATACTCATGTGGCTCAACAGTGTCTGCTTGGCTAGGACATCATTTTTATCTTCAATGGAAGTATAGCATGGATAAAGTATTCTTGAGAGATAGAGCATATCCTTGGATTAAAGATGTGGCACTATTTTTTGATAACTTTTCCGTTAAAAGTGATAATGGATATAGAACACTACCCCTTTCGTCAAGCCCCGAGGTACATGATAATAGCTTAGAGGCATGGTACACGACTACAACCAACTTCGATCTTGCTCTAGTGAAATTTACATACACAGCAGCAAAAGAGATGGCTTTGGAGCTAGGGCTAAAAGATGAAGCAAAGCATTATGAAAAGATGCTGAATGAATGGCCAGACTACTCGCTTAACCCCAATGATGGATCTATGGCTTTTGCTGAAGGAGATTATTATGCAGCATCGCATCGACACTTCTCACACATGTTGGCATTTCACCCCTTAGGATTACTTGATGAAAGTGGTAGCAAACGAGATCAAGAGATAATCCGTGCAAGTGTCGCCACTTTAGATAAATATGGAGCTGATTATTGGACAGGATACTCGTACTCGTGGTTAGGCAATATGAAGGCACGACTATTTGACGGTGAAGGAGCGGCAGAAGCATTAGGTATTTTTGCAAAAGCATTTGTATTAAAAAATAGCTTTCATGTGAATGGAGACCAAACAAAGTCTGGTTATTCTAAATTTACATACCGACCTTTTACTTTAGAGGGTAATTTTGCTTTCGCTTCAGGGATTCAAGATATGCTTTTGCAAAGTCATACTGGTACTATTAATGTTATTCCTGCAATACCCAGTAATTGGAAAAACTTTAGTTTCACCAATTTAAGAACACAAGGTGCACTTTTAGTCTCTGCGGAAATCAAAGGGGGCACAGTTACCAATTTAGAAATTAAGTCAGAACAAGGTGGTGACTTTATGTTGAAAAATCCATTTTTAGGAAAGAGCATAAAAGTAAAAGGAGCATCAATATCCAAAGAACAATTAGAGAAAGAGACAATTGTGATTTCGCTTAAAGCGGGACAAAGAGTAGTTTTTCGTGTACAATAATCAAAACACATAATAGGTCGTTCTAGAATATTGGCAACAATTAATGCAGATTGATCTAAACAAATATAATATATTACTCAGGGTTAACAACATACACACAAATATACATCTAGAAGAATTATTTTTGAATTTTATTCATATTTCTTTAGCGGTTTTTTCATAGTCATTCGTTTATAATATAAATAACGTAAAAAAATATGCACGAAAAGCTATTGAAATATTTCTCTGGAGAACTCAGTAAAAGTGAAATTTCTTCACTTTTGAAAGAGATACAAACTGATGATAACCTAAAAAAAGAATTTGTGAGGATGCAAAATATTCATGCACTTTCGCAAGTTACTACTATGTCTATCGATGAAGAAGAAGAAGAAGAAGGAAGAAGTGGATATCATGCTTTTAAGGAGAGGCTAAGTAAGAAGAAACAACGATACGTTATTCGGACCTTAGCACAATATGCTGCCGTAGCAATAGTTTTTATAACATCTACTTTTTTAATAACACAGTATTTACATAATGCACCTCAATCTGAAGAGCTAAACTCGCTATATGTTCCCGCTGGACAAAGAGCAAAGCTTACTCTAGAGGATGGGAGCACAGTGTGGCTCAATGCAAACTCGACATTGAAATACCCATCACATTTTGCAAAAAAGAGGAGACATGTAGAGATTGAAGGTGAAGCTTTTTTTGATATCGCACAAAACAAAAAAGCTCCTTTCACAGTAGCCACCAAAGATATAGAAATGAAGGTACTTGGCACCCAATTTAATGTGCACAGTTACCCAGAGACAGATTTTGTAAAAACTGACCTTATAGAAGGTTCAGTTAAAGTATATAAGAAGAGTTTTGAAAATCAAGGATTAACCCTAAAGCCAAATGAACAAGTTACCGTATCAGGAAATAAAATGACGTTGAGCAAAACTGCAAATAGCGATTACTTTTTGTGGACAGACGGAATATATACCTTCGAAAATGAGCGACTTCTGGATATAATAAACAAACTTCAACTATATTATGATGTAAAAATTATTGTGGAGGATCCTGAAATATTCGATGTTAAATACACTGGTAAATTCAGACAACGTGATGGAATAGACGAAATACTACGTATTATACAAAAAATCAGAAAGTTTGAGATAAAAAAAGATACTGATAAAAACATTATTACATTAACTAAATAGATTATTAACGCCTAAAACAAATTTCAAATTGCCTATGGATAGACCCAAAGAACAAGTATCAAAAAAGCGATAAGTGCGCCAACACCTATCGCCAAAATTCAAGTAAACACATAAGTATAACAAATTTAGTATTCACTTAACAATGCAAATATATGAATTTAAAACACATTGATGCTCACTCAGTTCACAAAAAAGGTGACATTAAACAATTATTAAAGGTCATGAGGATAACTCTCTTTCTCTTTATTGCCTTCACCTTTAGCATGATGGCAACAAATACAAAAGCACAAGATGCTACGGTATCGCTACGAAACACTAGCACCACCGTTGGCCAACTGCTTAGTGAAATTGAAAAGCAAACCGACTATCTTGTTGTCTATAGCAACAGGGAGGTTGACACTTCGCGAAAAATAGACGTGAAGAACAAATCAGGTAAGGTATCTAACTACTTAAACGAGGTATTTGCCGAAACTGATATTGACTATGATTTTGAGAACAACTACATTGTTCTTGCAAAACGTGCGAACAAAAATGCAGTAGCTATAAGTAGCATGATTGAAGCCAGGTCTCAACAACAAGGTAAAACTATTACAGGAACAGTTGCGGACAATGCTGGAGAGGCCATAATTGGGGCTACAATTGTAGTGCAAGGTGACGCTAGCCGTGGAACTGTTACAGATATTGATGGAAAATTTTCTCTATCAAATATCCCTAACGATGCAATAATTGAGGTATCATATGTGGGAATGAAATCACAAACTATTAATACATCTGGCAAAACATC
>JAAYFB010000461.1 GCA_012728465.1 Proteiniphilum sp.
AGCCTATTTTGGGCAATCAATGCTGGACGTTTTTTCCAAACCATTGGTTTGTTCTTGCTAGGATTTTATATTGGTCGCAAACAATTCTTTGTGTCGTCAAAAGAGAACACACAGTTTTGGATTAAAGTCCTTATTGTTGCAGCCATATCATTTGCCCCACTCTACACACTCAAAGAGCTTGTGATGACAAATGATGTGATGATACAAAAAACCGTGGGGACAATATTTGATATGTGGCAAAAGCTAGCATTCACATTGGTGTTGGTCTCTTCATTCAATATACTATATCAAACCGAAAAGTTCAGAAAACTGACTCACAATCTTCGCCCCTATGGCAAGATGAGCCTTACCAACTACATATCGCAATCGATACTCGGAGCAATCATTTACTTCCCCATAGGATTACATTTAGCACCATATGCTGGATATACGTTGAGTCTATTGATAGGCATTGTGATACTAGTATTCCAGGTGTGGGCATGCAAGTGGTGGCTTAGCAAACATAAGCGTGGGCCGCTAGAGCAGGTGTGGCACAAATGGACATGGATAGGAACAAATCGATAACAGCTGATAGCTTTTGGCTAGTTTCGAAAAGATTATATACAGTATCTAAATTAATAATAACTGATATGAATACAATAATTAAAACAACTTTATTAGCAATCATTGCAATGTGTTTCTCAATCAACGCTGACGCCCAAGATTGGGCCAATCTTAATAGATTTAAAGAGGCTAACAGTAAGCTAGGAATATCTACTACGTGCAACGATCGTGTAGTATTTATGGGAAACTCCATCACACAGGGGTGGATAGACAATGTACCCTCTTTTTTTGAAGGACGTGAGTTTATCAACAGAGGTATTGGTGGACAAACTACTCCACAGATGCTGCTCCGTTTCCGTCAAGATGTGATAGATCTTAAACCCAAAGTGGTGGTGATACTTGCAGGCACAAATGACATTGCAGGCAATACTGGACCATCTACTCTTGAGATGATTGAAGATAATATTCGCTCGATGACTGAGCTTGCTCACGCAAATGGCATTGAGGTAGTATTGTGCTCGGTGCTTCCCGTATTTAAGTATCCATGGAGAGAGTCAGTAACAGATGTTCCTGAAAAGATAATGGAGCTCAACAGAAGAATACAAAAATATGCTAGTGCAAGTGGCTCGGTATATTGTGATTACTTTTCGGAAATGGCTGACGATCGCAATGGACTTCCTCCCACTCTAGCTAAAGACGAAGTGCACCCAACCCTTGAGGGTTATGCAATAATGGCTCCCATTGCTGAAAGAGCTATTGCACAGGCACTAACAATCTGGAATATGAAGAATATCAAAAAATAAGCTATCATCATATATACACATTGAGATGAAGATATTAGCAGACGCACATATACCATACCTAAAGGATGTGGCACAACAATTTGGCGAAGTAGAATTTTTGGCAGGAAACAAATTCGACAAAGAGGCTATTCGTGATAAAGATGTGCTAATAGTTCGTACAGTTACTCACTTCGACGAAAAGATGCTATCGGGCACTAACGTAAAGCTCATTTGCTCGGCAACAATTGGTTACGACCATATCGATACTGAATACTGCGACACCCACAATGTAGCTTGGCGAACCGCTCCTGGATGCAATGCCTCATCAGTGGAACAATATGTAACATCAACATTGCTACACTTGGCCTACAAGTATGATTTTGACCTTCGAGATAAGGTAATAGGCATTGTGGGTGTGGGCAATGTGGGCACTAAAGTAGCAGCTGCTTGCAAAAAACTTGGCATGACTGTGCTGCTTAACGACCCACCCCGTGCCAACAACGAGCCCAATAATAGAGATTTGTTTGTTGATCTGGATACTATCAAGCAACAAGCTGACATTATTACGTTTCATACACCGCTAACTAAGTCAGGGAAATATAAAACATATCATCTGGCAGATGCTAGCTTCTTTGACACACTCTCAAATCAACCATTCATTATCAACTCTAGTCGTGGAAGTGTGATAAGTACTGAAGCAATTAAGGGTGCCATAAAGGGAGGATTGATATCAGGCGCAGTGATAGATTGTTGGGAGCACGAGCCTAATGTTGATTCTGAATTGTTAAAGCTAGTGGAGATAGGCACACCACATATTGCGGGCTACTCAGCCGATGGCAAATGGACGGCTACGAAGATGTCTCTTGAGAATATAAACAACTACTTCAACATGGGCATCAATCCTATCAAACTGATGCCCATAGTTGAACCCGAAGATAATGTTATTGACTTAAATGATATTCCACAAGACAAACAGCTACCTTATGCTGTGTGGAAAACATACTTGCCCACCATTGAGTCGGACAACCTAAAGGCTGAACCAGATAAATTCACTTGGTTTAGAGCTAACTACCCTTTGCGCAGAGAGTATCATGCCTACAAAGTGGTGAATGCTGATAAAGATGTGGAAAAAGTATTTAAGGCGTTAGGGTTTGGGGTGTAATAGATAAAAGGGCGAAAAAATTTTCGCCCTTTTCACTCACGGAGCGACTTATAGTCACTCCGCGAGTGAATTCTAGATATAACAATGTTCCATAGCAAGACTATGTTTGTAAATAGCACCATGATTAATAAACATATTTGTTTACTTTGCGTTATATTTGTATCCTAAGTATTTTGCACTTATGAATGATTTACTAAATATAATCAAAGGAATTCAACCTGGAAAGTTTATTGAAAGGGAGATAAATAAAAGAAATATCAATCAACGTACTCTAGCAAACGAGACTAATATTCCTTACCAAACCATTAATGCCATAATATCAGGAAAAAGGAGCATCACAATCGATCAAGCTAGCAAATTAGACAAAACTTTAGGTCAGTACGATGGCTTTTTTGCTCTACTTCAAACTCATTATGAAATAAAAAAACACAAAGACAAAGAATTAGAAAGTATTTATTCAGAGTCTCCTCATATTCGTAAATCTCTATTCTGGGATGTTGACTTCAATAATATAAACTGGGCTAAATATAAAAAAGCTGTTATTGAAAGAGTAATGGAACGGGGGAATCAAGAGGAGAAAGATGAAATAAAGAGGTACTACTCTATGCCATAATGATATATATCAAAACAACACTATAAGATGAAAGAGACACTCCATTACGAAACAATTACACCTTTATTAAAACAAGTTCTGCTTGAGATAATGGATAACCAAGTATTCGATCCATTCTATCTAGTAGGGGGCACATCATTAAGCTTACGCTTAGGACACAGAATATCTGTTGATATTGATTTGTTTACAAATGCACCATATAACAGTCTTGACTTCTCACTGTTCAAAAGATTTTTTCAAGATAATTATAAGTATTACTGGTGTTCTGACACTTCAAATATAGTAGGATTTGGTCGTTCTTACTTTGTAGGTGAGTCAAAAGATAACAACATCAAAATTGATTTATATTATAATGATGAAATTATAGACAAATGCGATATAATAGATGGTATCAGAATAGCTAGTCTTAATGATGTTACATCCATGAAAGTAGATGTTATATCGAGAATAGGTAGAAAGAAAGACTTTTGGGATTTACATGAATTATTGAACACTTATTCAATCTCTGAAATGCTTAATATTCATGAACTCCGAAATGAATACACTCATAATAGGGAGAGTATCATAGCTAATTTTACAGACTTCTCTAATGCTGATAATGATTTAGAACCAATTTGCTTGAAGAACAAAATATGGGAGCTAATAAAGCTAGACTTTATTGAAGAGATGGATAAATTCAAATAAAGACTTAGCAATTCCATAAACCACAGTCAGAGCATGACAATGAGTAGTACTCCGAATAGGGTTACTAAAATAAATATCAGTGGAATTAATTATTAAAACTCATCATTTACCACGTGCATCCTATGACTAACACCCCACTCCTCCATTGCAATTAGCACATCATTAAGCGTGGAGCAATATGGAGTTAGTGAATACTCAACAGTAATAGGCTTGGTGTTTTTCACCTTACGA
>JAAYFB010000462.1 GCA_012728465.1 Proteiniphilum sp.
AATATATATTCAACTTCGTTTCTCTCACAAAACTATGTTATCAAACATAAAAATAATATTTGCTGGTAATATAAAGTGTTATACCTTTGCTAATGATAACCTAAAACAATCTTTTAACAATTAAGTCTAATTAAGCACATTAATAAAAGAGGTCATCTCAGTTGAGGTGGCCTTTTTTTGTACTATTTTTGTATAAAACTTTTGTATGCATGTTTTCAATCCAGAGAATGATTTAGCCCTAGCTAACTTCTCTCCCAACTATACTCCTCCAGCTTCTATTATTAAGCTTGGATTAGATTTATCAATACTTCCTTTTTGGTTTGCACCTAATAATTCAATTATTATTTCTCAAACAGATATTGATAATATATTTGTAGAGAAATTAGGTATTGAGTTTGGAATTAAATCATCTGTTATAGGGATTAAAAATATTCCATTAGATCTTGATTGTGACATAAATCCGTGGGGCTGGAGTCCATATCTTGTTAATAAACTGATAAGCCTAGGTTTTTCTCTTAATAAACTTCCTTCATCAGAATACTTAGAAGTGTTGAGAGATTATTCTAACAGAAAAAATGCTGTGAGAATGTTGTCTGAGCTAAAGAATCAATATCCTCAATTTTATGGAGAATCATCCTTTATCACAGACCTTGATGAGCTTCTTGTGCATCTATTGAGTGCAGAAGGAGACAAAGCACTTAAAATGCCACTTTCTGGAAGTGGACGAGGATTGATTTGGATTTTGAATGGAATAACGGACAAGCAAACTGATTGGGCACGTAGAGTGATTAAAACGCAAGGTGGGATAGTTGCAGAGCCTAAGCTAGACAAAGTGCAAGACTTTGCGATGGAATTTTCAATTAGGAATAGAATTTCAAAGTTTGAGGGATACTCGCTATTTGAGTCTGCTGCATCTGGTGCATATATGGGCAATGTGCTTATGTCGGACAATGATATCGAAGTGGAGTTGTCTAAATATATCTCATTAGAAATGCTACACGGTCTAAGGTTTACTCTACTCGAAAAACTACCTAATTACTTCCCAATGTATAACGGTTTTCTAGGCGTTGACATGATGGTGTGCAACACTGATGACGGTTATAAAATTCAACCTTGCATTGAAATAAACATGAGGATGAACATGGGGCTTGTGTCTCATATATTTTACAACAGATATGTGCACAGTAATTCTAAGGGAGTTTTTAAAGTTGAATATTTTAAAAGATTAGGTGATGCCTTTCAATTTCATCAAGATATGTTGACAGCTAATCCACCAATTGTTGAAGATGGTAGAATTAAGTCAGGCTATATGTCTCTTACGCCTGTAAACAAGGATACAAAGTATGTAGTGTGGGTTGAAATAGCTTGATTTTCTTGAAAATTAGATATTAGGATTATCATATATCAATTTAAAATGAAAACCCCACCAATTCATCTCTTCGATGAACTGATGGGATCACAAATACTAGAATCACATTTAATATTATATTTCTTATTTCTTCACCTCTTCCACAAAGTATTTGTAGAACAATGGTATAGTCTTGATACCATTGTAGAACTGCTCTAGTGGGTAGTTCTCGTTGGGAGAATGGATAGCATCTGTGCTCAGTCCGAAGCCCATAAGAACAGATTTAGTGCCAAGTATCTCTTCGAATGTAGCAATTATAGGTATGCTACCTCCTGAACGAACAGGTATAGGTTGCTTGCCATATACTTCTGTGTAAGCTTTTTCAGCAGCTTTGTAGCCAGCAAAGTCAATTGGGCACACATACGATGGACCACCGTGTAGATACTCTACCTTTACTTTCACAGTCTCAGGAGCAATGCTATTAAAATACTCAACAAACATTTTGCCGACCTTGTCATGATCTTGTCCTGGTACTAAGCGAGTGCTAATTTTTGCATATGCTTTAGATGGAAGAACAGTTTTAGCTCCTTCACCTGTATATCCACCCCAAATACCACATACATCAAATGTAGGACGAATGCCTGTGCGTTCGTTGGTGCTATATCCAGCCTCACCAAACTCTTCTGCTATTCCAATCTCACTTTTGAATTTATCAAGTGAGAATGGAGCTTTAGCCATAAGCTTTCTCTCTTCTTGCGAAACCTCAATAATGTCATCGTAGAATCCAGGTATAAGTATCTTGCCATTTTCATCCATCGTTTGTGCTATCATTTTAGATAATACATTGATTGGATTTGCTACTGCTCCACCAAACAGTCCTGAATGTAAGTCGGCATTGGGTCCTGTAACTTCTACTTGCCAGTATGCAAGTCCACGCAAACCTGTGGTGATAGATGGAGTATCTGAAGCTATCATCGAAGTGTCTGACACCAAAATCACATCCGACTGTAGCATTTCCTTATATTTTTTGCAAAATGCTGGAAGATTTGGAGAACCAACTTCCTCTTCGCCCTCAATAAGGAATTTAACATTGCACTCTAGCTTGCCTGAATGAACTAAGTACTCGAATGCCTTAGCGTGCATAAAACCTTGACCTTTATCGTCGTCAGCACCACGTGCCCATATTCGTCCGTCTTTTACGACAGGTTCAAATGGGTTAGTGTTCCACAATTCGATTGGGTCCACTGGCATAACGTCCATGTGTGCATATACTAATACTGTAGGGGCATTAGGGTCTATTATCTTTTCTCCATATGTTACGGGGTTGCCTTCTGTTTCATATACCTCTGCTTTGTCGGCACCAGCTTTTAGTAGAATGTCTTTCCATAACTCGGCAGCACGATACATATCAGGTTTATGTTCTGGTTGTGAAGATATTGAAGGAATACGAATTAGTTCGAATAATTCATCAAGAAAACGCTGCTTATGCGTCTCTACGTAATTGTTGATTTCGTTCATTGAGATGATTAGTTTAAAGAATTAATTTACTTGTGGTGTAAAAGTAATGAAAATATATACGTTTTACAAAAAATAGAGGTAATAAAATAGATATCTATTGAAAATACCTATACTACAGTATCTCACAAAGGGTGTTTGTAGTAAATGTCAAAGAATCTTTTAAACTATTGAGGATACAACATAAAGTCATACCCTCAAATAAATAGATGATACAACTAGGTACCCAATAGATAACGGCTTAATTCTACTTCATCTTCAATCTCAAACTATTACTTACCACACTTACACTACTCAAAGCCATGGCGGCACCCGCAATCATTGGACTTAACAAAAAGCCATTGATAGGATACAAAACTCCAGCTGCAATAGGAATACCAATTACATTATATATAAATGCCCAAAACAGATTCTGACGAATAGTATTCACTGTTTGCTTTGATAGTTTAATGGCTTGGGGTATCTTAGTTAGGTCGGATGAAATGATTGTCATCTTTGCCACATCCATTGCTATATCACTACCCTGCCCCATTGCAATACTAACATCTGCTTGAGCGAGTGCTGCACTATCATTAATGCCATCTCCAACCATGGCCACAGTATGATCCTGTTCTTGGAGTTCTTTCACAAACTCTGCCTTTTCATGTGGCAACACTTCAGCTTTGAAGTGGTCTATACCTGCTTGTTCAGCAATAAATTTGGAAGTAGCTGCATTGTCTCCAGTTAGCATATATATTTTTATACCCATTTCATGAAGCGAGTTTATAGCTTTAAGTGATGATTCTTTAATTTTATCCGAAATTGCTACAATCGCAAGTACTTTTTTTGAATTCGCAAACCAAATAACCGTTTTACCCTCGTCACTCCATTTATTAGCAATTTTCGTAAGATCTTCTGGCAGTGAAACATTATTATCAACAAGCAATTTGTTATTGCCCGCAAAATATTTTTCACCATCTACTGTTCCGACAATACCCTTCCCAGTTATACTACTAAAGTTTGATATTGACACCTCCAGTTCTCCATTAAGATGCTCAACTAGTGCATCTGCTAGCGGGTGCTCCGATAGTTTTTCAAGGCTAGCCAGAATCGATTTAGATGAATCATATACCCAATACTCCTCAGTTACTTGTGGCTTACCCTCGGTTATTGTTCCTGTTTTATCAAGTACGACCACATCTACATTTTTAGATGTTTCTAAGCTTTCGGCATCTTTAATCAATATTCCTTGCTCTGCACCCTTTCCAATTCCAACCATCACAGCAGTAGGTGTAGCCAATCCCAATGCACACGGACAAGCTATTACTAACACCGTTACAAAAGCTAAAAGTGCATGAGTTAGCGCATTGTCACCACCAAATACCATCCACACAATGAATGTGAGTACTGCAGTACCTATCACAACAGGAACAAAAATTGAGGCTATCTTGTCAACTAGTTTTTGCACTGGTGCCTTGCTCCCTTGTGCATCTTGCACCATTTTTATGATTTGAGCTAGCATCGTGTCTTTCCCTACCTTATTTGCTTTAAATTGAAAACTACCCTTTTGATTGATAGTACCTGCAAATACCTTTTCGCCCTCTATCTTACGCACAGCCATAGGTTCGCCACTAAGCATGCTTTCATCAACAAATGACTCGCCATCAAGAAGAGTCCCATCAACAGCAATCTTCTCACCTGGTTTCACCAATATAATATCATCGACAGCTACATCTTCAAGAAGAGTCTCTATGTGGGCTCCATCCTTTACGATGGTCACTGTTTTTGGTTGCAGACCCATCAATTTCTTGAGTGCTGAAGATGTATTGCCTTTTGCCCTCTCTTCGAGCAGTTTACCGATTAATATAAAAGCTATAATAACCGCTGCTGCTTCGAAGTAAACATGCGCTTCCAATCCTTTGCTCTCCCATACTTGCGGAAAAAGCATATTGAAGAGACTAAATATATAAGCAGTGCCCGTGCTAAGTGCAACAAGGGTATCCATGTTAGCAGTACGGTTCTTGGCTTGTTTCCATGCATTAATGAAAAAATCTCTACCGAGCCACAACACTACTGGGCTAGATAGAACCAACATAATTAGATTGGCATACGGCAAATCCATCATAAACATTCCAATTATCATAACTGGAGTGGCTAGAATTATTGCCCATCTTGTTTTATGTTTTAGTGCTTTGTGTCGCTTATCATGAATTTCTTCAAGCGTCTCTTTGTGACTTTTATCCTCTTCAATAATCATGTCATATCCAGACTCTCGAATAGCTTTCTGAATATCAATAGGGTTTATCTTCGAAGGGATATAGTCAACTTGTACAGACTCAGTAGCAAAGTTTACAGCTGCAAAATTCACACCTTCAAGAGAGGATATGGTTTTCTCAACACCTGCGGCACAGCTAGTGCAAGTCATTTTAAGAACTAAAAAAGTTTCCTTTTTATGGATATCCTTACTATCTTCTAGAAAGATATCATACCCTATTTCTTGGACAGCCTTTTTAATATCAGCGGGGCTAATTTTTTCGTTATCATACTCAACCTGAACAGACTCGGTAGCAAAATTTACAGATGCAGACTTTACTCCATTTAATGAACTAACTTTACTCTCTACCCCTGCAGCACAGCTAGTGCAAGTCATGTTAAGAACGGGGAATGAGTTTTTTACTATATGATTGCCTGTTGTATCCATATTTGTATATTTTATTTGATACAAAGATAACAATTGATAAGAGCAAAAGTATTACACAATTATGGATGATAGTTGTAAGATTAAAAGAGTTGATAAGCGATAGTTTACAAATTAGGTTATTAATAAAAACGGTCAACGCTATTTCAAAGAAGACTATACCTCATCTATTGGCTTTCTCTTATCTTCCTTTATCTTTTTGAAGTGCCCCGTCGTAAGGCCCGTAACTTTTTTAAATTGATTGCTAAGGTATGCAACGCTAGAGTAATTTAGTTTGTGCGCAATCTCAGTTAGTGAAAGCTCATCATAAACTAATAGTTCTTTCACTTTTTCAATTCGTTGCGCTATAAAGTATTTTTCAATAGTAGTTCCCTCAACTTCCGAAAAGAGATTAGAGAGGTAGCTATATTCATGGTTAAGCCTATTGCTCAAAAGATGGGAGAGATTTGTTTGCATCTCCCCATCTTGATTTTGTACAATATCTATAATAATTGACTTTATTTGCTCAATAATTCGACTGCTCTTATCCTCAATTATCTCAAATCCTAATGGCATTAATGCATCTTGTAGCTTTTGCCTTTCATCACTATCGAGTTTTTTATTTAGAAGAACTTCACCTAAAGCAATATCTTTATATTCAATATTTATGCTATTCAATACATCACGAACAACCATGATGCAACGATTGCAAACCATATTTTTAATATAAAGTTTCATTTTACGCCTTTTGAATTATCTTTTTATTTTTTGGTGTCTCCTTAAATAATATTGCGAATAGTATTGCAATAACCAATGCATATCCAGCAAACGTCATCCAAATGCCAGGCCAATCTTTTACTAGAGTAACAGGATCCTCAAACCATGTTACAATAACTTGACCTGCTATAATATTGCCTAACACTGCACCTATACCGTTTGTCATTAACATAAATACACCTTGTGCAGATGATTGAATAGATGGGCTTGAGTTTTCTTCAACATATAATGCTCCCGAAATATTAAAGAAGTCGAATGCCATTCCATAAATAATACATGAACCTATTATTAGCGAAAAGCCCAATGCACTATTTCCAGCCAAGCCAAACAAGCCAAATCGAAGTACCCAAGCTACCATGCTGAGCAACATCACATTCTTTATTCCAAACCTTTTCATGAAAAATGGTATCGCAAGAATGAATAATGTTTCCGAAATTTGAGAGACAGAGAGAATAATGGTCGAAAAATTATTTATAAGGCTTCCCTTCGGAAATACAGTGGGGTCTTGCAAAAAGCTATCCCCATAAGCATTTGTAAGTTGAAGAGCTGCTC
>JAAYFB010000093.1 GCA_012728465.1 Proteiniphilum sp.
AAGTGCAGCCCTCACACTAGGTGCATTGCCAATAACTAGTGCTTCATTAGAAATAATATCATATCGATACTTTGAGTTTGGATTTTCCTCTTTGTATTTTAATAGATATTCCGCAACCTGAACAGCTTCAAAATTATATCTAACTAAGATAGCAATATCTTTCAAGGCAAAACCTTGATCTTGAAGCAACTCTAACTCCTTTGGCAAATTATCTAAAGCTCTATCTTGCCATTTGTATTCTTGATCATCAGTATCTAGAAATGAAATTTTTACATGCCCTTCGTCATTATTTTTTTTATCGGGCACCAATTGATAAACATGTTGATATGCATCTACTATTTTATTGCCTTCAACTGTAGTGCTATCACCTACGGAATTATTATAGTCTGCTTGCAACATTCGCGAAGCATAATGAAAAACAGAGTTGTTAAAACTCACCACGTTTGCATCACTTCGCCAGTTAGTATCTAATACTTCGTTAGATATTGCATCATTTCCAAAGTCTTTGGGTATTTCATGTTCAAGCAATCCCCAATCTGAGTTTCGCCATCGATAAATGCTTTGCTTTACGTCGCCCACGATAAGGTTGAACTCACCATTTGATAGACTCTCACCTATGAGTGGACGAAAGTTTTGCCATTGCATGGATGATGTGTCCTGAAACTCGTCAATCATAAAATTTACGATACGAGTGCCCGTTTTCTCATAAATAAAAGGTGCATCGCTATCCGAAATGATTTTATTGAGAAGCTCCGTAGTATCCGATAAAAAAAGCGTGTTATTCTCCTTTTGATATTGCCTCATTCTAGTGCTCACATCATTCAGAATACCTAAAGTAAAGAAATTTCTTAATATACTTTTGGCAGTGTTATAAAACAATGTGTCGGACGAATGAGCCACGACTGCATTCACGCAATCATTAAGTCCTGCATGATAAGCCTCCTCCACTTCACCTTTAGTTGATGATTTTGCTGTAGTCCAGTTTTCTATTGTGTCAGCACAGTTAATCAATCTAGCAGTAGGTTCGATGTACTCGCCATTTGCCCATTTCACAAACAGCAAGAAGCCCGATGCTCTACCATGCTTAAAGCTAGAAGCATCTAAGCCTAAGCCACTCATAATGCCCAACGCTCGCTTACCAATTTCGGAAGCTTGTTTTTCCCATGCATTCGTTATTTTTAAAAGAGTAGCACGATATGCCTTAAGGTAATCTTTATTCTCAATCTGTTCTTTATCCTTAGTTGACAGTTGTTTGTACTTTTCATTAAATAGTTGCTTGGCAAGCTCGCCTATACTCTCCTTTATGTTCCAACTTTTGCCATCAGATATCTGACTTCGCATATAGTCGAGAATCCATCCCGAAAGGTCTTTATTATTTGGTTGGTCAAGCTCTAAAATCATCAAATCAACTATCTGGTTAAGAACTGCATTTTGGTCAAGTTCTATTTTGTATCCACCTGACAGACCCATCTCGCGAGTAAAGGCACGCATAGTTTGCTGAAAAAACTTATCGATTGTGCTTATCGAGAAGGATGAGTAATCGTGAAGTATGTTTTCCAATATTGCTCTAGCCTTGTCCGTTATCTGCTTGTCCGAAAGCTCAAATTTTGACTTCAATCCTTTATGATAGTCAGACTTGTTACCAACTGCCAAAGTATGCAATTCCTCCACAATTCTAGTTTTCATCTCATCAGTAGCCTTATTAGTGAAGGTTACGGCAAGAATATTTTTATACTGATTGTCGGCCGAAAAAAGCAATCTAAGGTATTCACCTGTAAGTCTGTGAGTCTTTCCAGAGCCAGCTGATGCCTTTATTAGCAATAACTTCTCGTCTTCATATGGTTCGAGATTTTGCATATCCCTCTTTTTGTAGAATTTCTAAAACTTTTTGTCTGTTGTCGCCCTGCACTATTATCTCGCCATCTTTTGCCGACCCACCTACTCCACACTTAGTTTTTAAAAGTTTGCTCAATTCTTGCAAATCTTCTTCGCTTCCTATAAATCCAGTTATGAGAGTTACAGCCTTTCCTTTTCGGTTTCTTTTGTCAAGACTAATACGCAACAATTGTTTACCCTTATCCAAAGTTTCATCATCCTGACTATTATCATCATTGTAATGATAATCGGGATTTGTTGAATACACAATATTTAATCGTTTCTTCCAGTCGTTCATATGCTCTACAGTTTTATATGATATGAGCACGAAGATACAATTTTTGACAAACATTGCGGGCAATTATAGATAGTAAGTTGATATTTTAAATTGCCAAACGTATTTTTACAAAATCACTTTCTATAATTCCAACTACGCTGTGTGTACTTATCTTTTTGAAGCAGAGTTATGTCCTCTATCTCTTGATCTGTCAATGTCAAAAACTTAGAAGCTCCATAGTAAGCAAGCATTTTGAGCGAGAACAAATCATAAAAATCGTCTTTGTATGGTGCAGAGCCATCTCTCGAAATAAGATAGTCTCTAATATTTTTAACAGGACTTGGCACCGATGCAGTTGCTTTTTGCACCAAGTCGCGTCTTTCGGGTGATAATGATTTAAGCAAGTTTTCTATTTTAGCATCATAAAGCAATGTGCCATGATGAAGCTGACGACCACGCGAAATGTGTGCAGCTGTTCCCGATATTTTATAACCAGCCAGCCACAAATCTTTTCGTTGACCAATATTTACTGGAACATTCAACTCATTAGATAAAACATCTACTATTGGTTTAAGAAAATCTGCTCCTAGTGCATTGCGTGTATGCTCGCCGATGAAGGTGTAGTTTATATTTCCAAAATCATGATATACAGCTCCACCGCCTGACATGCGTCGAAATATTTTTATTTCGTTGTCAATACAAAAATCCATATCCACCTCGTTTACCACAGCCTGATTTGAACCCACTATTACGCTTGGTTCATTCACATACAATAGCATGTATTGTTCCTGCGATTGAGAAAACAAAAACTCTTCGGTTGCCAAATTAAATGATGGAGTATTTGAGTGTGAAAATATTATATTCATGACGTCTATGTTCTTTCAAATTTTAAATGCAAAGGTAGAAAAAAGAAATAAGAGTTCACGCATCAACACAAAGTCGTGTGATTATCACACATTTCATTGGCATTAAAATCAATAATGCGAACATCTTATTTATCTATTCTGATTTAATTTCTTAAAACTTTATTTGCCTAAAAAAGTGGACTGCATCCATCGAAAAAACTTTATTTGCCCAAAAAAGTGGACTGCATCCAGCAAAAAAAACTTTATTTGCCCAAAAAACTGGACTGCATCCAATGAAAAAATATTATTTATAAATACACATTAATGGTAATAATACAATTATTATTGTTACTTTTGTGTCATCAATAGCAAAGCAATTAATAATACAATAAGATAATTGGTTATGCTTTTGATTAATTACTCGATTATGAGGCCTTGCTTTTGCAGATCGTGGATTTTGTTTTCATACAAAATTGCGAGCAGAATCAAGGCTTTTTTTATTGATGCAAGTGTAACACTTTAGGTCAAAAAGAAAAAACTCCTGAAGAGCACCAAGTCTCCCCAAGAGTTTTATTCAATCTAATTAAAAAAAATTCGTATGTGGGTTATTCCACAATAGATATATTATAAAATGTCTATCGCTTTACTACAGAATCAATAATTGCTTCGGCTTGAGCAAAAGCATTGCTCATTACCTCTTCAACTTTACCACCAATCTGCGCTGCAAACATCTTAATGTTCATTCGAGATATGTATGTAGCTCCGTCTGCTTGATTATAAATTGAGATGCGACAAGGCAACATGTTAGAGTATATTCTTGCAGATTCGTCAGACAGAAGGCTATGTGCTAGCTTTGGGTTGCAAACCTCATAGACTGTGGTTTCCAAAACGTCATCATAACCATTTTTATTCATTATTGCCTGCAAGTTGTGAGTATGTATTACTCTCCACTCGGCTTTGGCAACGGCTTCGTTAAGCTTTTCGATGGTTTCTTCAAAACCATAATTGCTTTTGCTTTCGATAAACATATTGTTACTCATCGCTTATTTAGTTTTTTAATAGAACTTCGTTAATAGCCTCTTTGAGTGCATCTTTTGGCAATGCTCCTTGAGCCATTTGCGGTTGTCCTTCCATAGGCACAAAAAGCAATGAGGGTATGCTACGGATGCCAAACTCTGCCGACAATTGTTGCTCTGCCTCAGTATCTACTTTGTAGATATAAATATCGTCTGCATACTCGCCTGCAAGCTCCTCAAGTATGGGTGCCACCACTTTACATGGTCCACACCAATCGGCATAGAAATCTATGATTGCGGGCTTGTCTCCCAAATAATTCCACTCTTGTGGATTAGCTTCGATGTTGGCTACTTTAGCCAAAAATTGTTCTCGTGTTAAGTTAATTGTTTTTGCCATATTATTATTGTTTGTTTTTAAATTCTGTTCTGTTGCATCACCATCGTTAGAAGTACTCTGCTTAGTGCCATTTGTAGAGGTGCACGATACTGTCAGAAGCACTGTGAGTGCTGATGCTAATAATAGTTTGATATTCATTTTTATATTTTTAAAATTGTGTCTTATTTTTATTGTTTTATGTCGTCGTTATCAATATTGCCACTTTTGCTCTTACCTTTCACTGCAAACATATCAAATAGTAGCAGTCCCATAATCGAACCATAGATTGTCATATTCCAAGGTTTGGATGTGATAGCACAAGTGCCACTTTGACATCCCACGTAATAGTAGTACAAATATCCAGCAATTGCTCCTACTACAAGGCCTACGATTTTAAGTCGATGTTTTTTAATAAATGAGTTCATACCAATCTATCTTTTCTACATCCCACTACGCATGCAAGCATCTCTACTACTCTTTTATTTTTAATAGAGTAATAGCAGTTTTTGCCACTCTTTCGCATCCCTAAAATGCCTTTTGCACGCATATCGGTTAAGTGATATGATAGCAGAGATTGTTCGCAATTAATAATCTCCATCATATCCGATACGGTTCTCTCTTCCACATCCGCAAGCAAAGCAATGACGCTTAGCCTTATCTCATTGGCCAAAGCCTTCAATATGTAGGCGGGCTCCTCAAACTGCGACTTATCAAAAGTCTTTGTGTCTATATTAAAATCTATTGTTTTCATCATTTTCTCAAATCAAACATATGAACATATCTACATGTGATTTTGTTCACTAGAATATTTTTTATTTTAAATTGTTATTACGAGTTGTCTGTTTTACAATAAGTTATGTTGCAAAAATATGTATAAACATATTGCTTCATAAATATTTAGGCTTGGGTGATAAATAGAGTCAATGTTTTTCATGTATGTTATGCGGACATCAAACTACAGCTTGAAAAAGTAGGTTAGCTTGGCCACAATATTCCTATTGGCTGATCGATTAAAAATATTATTTTTCGATTTTCGGTTTTCGAATACATCACCTAAACCAAAATAATATCTCCCTTCGAGTTGAAAATTACCTATGCCACTTTTAAATTCGATACCTGCACCTCCAGTAATACCATAGTCAAATCTTTTAAGATCTGCAGTATATTGAGCAACGGATGGATCGTCAGGCGATGAGGAAACGGCTTCCGAAAGATAGGTTTTAAAGGAGTCGCTCATTGTAGCATTATCAGCAAAAAGAAACCCTATTTGAGGCCCTGCATTGATTACAAATCTCACTTTGTTGCCGAAATATACATGCGTCATAAAAGGCATTTCCACATAGTGCAAAGCTCTAGAATAGCTAAGGTCGGGTTGAGTTTCAAATTCTTCTGCCCATCCTTTTTGAGCATAGTTAATTTCGAGGAGCAACCCTAGGTTCTTTTCAGTAATGTACTTTGCAGATACACCTGCATGAATACCCATATTAAACATTTGTAGTTTGGAGGGCTGAAAGTCGATAGATGACGAAAGGGCACCGCCACCGAAACCGATGTACAGTTCCTTTTGAAAATCTTCACTCTGGGCACTTAAGTGTCCCAGAGTGAAGATAAAAAGCAAGATTTGAAATATTCTTTTCATTATCTACTTTTATTTATTTTATGAATCTTTCTATCAGTATCGTAGTGAATTAAGAATAGTCCTGAATTTACAAAGCCTCCCCAGTTATTTACCCTTTCAAAGTTGAATGCAAACTGCAGAGCAAGGCTAGAATCTATTTGTTCGATATTCTTCTCAAAGTTAACACCATGTTTGTAGATAGCATTCAAGAAGTATAACCCTGTGTCGTAACCAAATATTCCATACTTAGGATATGTTTCGATTAGATCGCGTCCGTACCACTTTTTAAAGTCTTGTATAAAATTACGTGTCTGAGCATTTTGATTATCGACATAGAAAGATGTGTAGAAATAAGTACCAAAAGTGTGCATCAATGACTGCAAATCGGAGCTAAATGTTTGCCATTCGGGATATCCAAATAGTCTAGTTACTATACCTTCGTTTTGTTGCATCGACTCAGACAATGAGTGCATAATATCTTTTAGTGCACCCGAATCTCCAGTTGTGGGCACTATAACATTTTCTACATCAGATTTCAATAATGGCGAAATATTTGCAGTAAGATTCGAGTTTAAAGTTACTTCGCTATACTTTATGTTATTTCTTCTCAAATCTGATTTCAATATTGTAACAAAATCTTTTTTATCATTTTTGCTTGGCACATTTACTAAAACTATATTTTTAGAACTAAACTGTTCCATAAATACAGTTGACGCCTTAGCGTAAAGATAAAGGTGAGGCGAGTTTACTTGAAATATTTTATCATTATTCATCACCTCATTGTTTTTGGATGAGAATGGGATTACATATTTCACATTATATTTTTGTGAGAAATCAGAAATTGTAGCTATCTGCTTGTCCGTCATTCCACCCACAATAAGATGTAGATATTGCATCTCCATCGTTCCAAGCAAACTCTCTAGTTTGGCTTGCGTTCCAATTTCAAATACATAAACCTCGATATTAGCTCCAGCCTCTTTCATTTTCTCTACCGACATCAAGAAGCCTTCATAATATTCTTGCACTCGATAATGCTGATTGTCCGACTCGTCAAGGAATGGTAGCAATAAACCTACTCGTATAACATTTGTGCGTAAGTCAGCCGAAATATGACTCAATAATCTATCTGCATCAATCTCATTCGTAACGCTATCACCGATGCGTGTAGGAATTAATATTTCCATATCAGGTTTTATTCCAGAAGTAAAATTGATATTTGGATTAGCCTTCTCAATATCTGCAACTTTAAGTCCATACTGTTGTGATATATTAAATAGCGTCTCACCTCTTTTCACTTTATGAATCTCGTTATTAAACTGTACTTCAGCTTGTCGAGAGATTATTTGCTCAACTGGAACTCTAATTATTTTTCCTATTTGAAAAGTTTCAGCAGTAAGTCCCGAGTTTGCTTCTTTCAAGTCCTCAGGCTTAAGAGAGTATTGTTTTGAAACAGAATATAGTGTCTCTTTTGGCTGAATAGTGTGATACATGTAGCCTGTGGAAGAAGTGGCAATATTCTTTTTCTGTGGTATAATAATCACTTGCCCTTCGCTAATATCATCTGACAAGCCAGGGTTAAGTCGTTTTATCTCTGCAACAGTAGTTTCATACATCTGCGCAATGCTGTAAAGCGTCATTCCACGCGTCACTGTATGCTTAAAGGTGCTAGATTGTACGATATTTTGAGGCAATCTATTTTGATTTATCTCTATTGTCTCTTTTACTTCACCAATCACCGGCACTAACAGGTCTTGTCCATTCTTTAATCCACTCTGTGCATCTGGGTTGCTTTTCAATAAGTCTGCAACTGACACATCAAAAATTCTTGAAACTGCATACAAGCCCTCTCCCTGTTTTACTTTGTACACATAAAAGGTTTTACCATTTTTAGTTACAGTGTTGTAGTTAGAGTTTTGTCCTGCCGTGATATTTGCAAAACATAATACCAGAATAATTAGAGAAAACATTTTCCTCATTATGTGCGACTTGTACATTTAATTAATAATTAGTTTTGATATAAATGATAACTGGCAAAAATACTAAATTAAATTTGGTTTCAAACTTTACCAATTGTTAATTATTGATATTACGATGTGTAGAGATGATGAGTCCTCTTCGACGTAATCGATAGATTCTATTTTTTTAATACAGACTTGTCCCTCTCCTCGATGTATATTTTGTAGAATTTATCTCTCTTTTTGTGCTCATCATATTTATCAATTATCTCTCTTGATTTTTTGTAAAGCTTTTCAGCTTCACCTAGTTTTAATTGATTTGTCTTTTCTATTGACTTATTTGTAAGCTTGGCTGCTTTCTTGGCATCAGAGCTCACCCCACCACAAGATGTTAAAACAATAAGTGACACAACCAGCAGTGCATATTTCACTTTGATAAATCTATTCATAATATTTCTTTTTCAATTAATTTAGAAAGGTGTCTTTTGATTGCCACTAGTATTCATCGTAAAGCCAGAAGGAGTATCGCCCACTTGCTCATTTACCTTAGCATTCATTCTCGAAGGCATCTCCACATAGCTTTGATTACCCACTCTATTTGCACTTAGATTTTCGAACCTTGCAAATTCATTATCGAAACGCATATTAGCAATTCCTGTTGGACCATTTCGGTGCTTAGCAATTATTATTTCGGCAACACCAATTAGCGAGTTACCCATATCGTCTTCAGTTATTCTATAATATTCTGGACGATGAATGAAGCATACAATATCGGCATCCTGCTCAATGGCACCAGACTCACGAAGGTCGGCCAACTGAGGACGTTTACCCTCATTTCCTTGTCGACTCTCAACACCACGATTAAGCTGTGATAGTGCAATAATGGGCAAGTCTAACTCTTTAGCTAATCCTTTTAGCGATCTCGAAATCATACTCACCTCCTGCTCTCTACTACCAAAGTTCATGCCACTAGCATTCATTAGCTGCAAGTAGTCAATAATTATCACCTTCACCCCATGTTCACGAACTAGTCGGCGTGCTTTGGTTCTTAGCTCAAATACCGACAAGCTAGGTGTATCGTCCACATAAATAGGGGCATCATATAGCTCTTTAATCTTAACATCCAGTCGTTCCCACTCATCGGTACTCAATCTACCACTTTTAATGCTCTCACCCTTGATTTGGCACACATTAACAATAAGACGATTGACTAGCTGGACATTGGCCATCTCGAGAGAAAACACTGCAACAGGATAACCATGATTGATTGCTATGTTTTTTGCCATTGATAAAACAAATGCAGTTTTACCCATAGCTGGACGGGCAGCAACGATAACCAAGTCTGAGTTTTGCCAACCCATTGTAAGTTTATCTAGCTCATCAAATCCCGTAGGGATACCACTCATTCCATCCTTACGATTGGCTGCAATCTGTATATTCTCGAGAGCCTCTCTAATAACAGGATTAATTTGAATAACATCCTTTTTCAAGTTTTGTTGCGACATTTCAAACAGCCTACCTTCCGCCTCTTGCATCAAGTCGTCAATATCAACTGTTTCGTCAAATGCTTTCTGTGTTACATTGGATGAAAAAGTAATCAGTTCACGTGCTAAATACTTTTGAGCTATGATACGAGAATGGTAATCAATGTGCGCAGCAGAAGCTACTTTGCCAGAAAGTTCGGCAATGTATGGAGCACCACCAGCAGCTTCAAGATTGCCACGACGCTTCAATTCTTCAATTACTGTAAGAAGGTCAACAGGCTTTTGCTGAACAGCAAGACCTTGTATTGAATCAAAGATAAGGTTGTGCATAGGATTGTAAAAGCTTTCGGGCTTTAGTATCTCCCCTACTATTGAATATGCATCCTTTTCAAGCATCAATGCACCCAAAACGGCTTCTTCAAGCTCTTGAACTTGTGGAGGTAACTTACCATATTCTGGTACAATCATTGGCTTTTCAACAATTTTTGTGGTAACCTTATTTTGTCTTGTCTTCTTTTCCATCTAATGAGTAACTAATAAATACGTTTTTGAAATATAATTCAAAGTTACTGTTTACATTTTTATTTGCCATCTAAAAAACTGTAAAAGAAATAAATTGAATGTTCAGATTATTTGCATCTTTTATCATAGTGCAATAAAAAAACCCCTCGTTTTTCAACGAAGGGTAATTCTATTAAACTATTAAATGCAATTAGTCGATAACGATTAATTTATATTTTGGCACCAACATCTTCATTAGCGACCAACCAATTAGGTATGCCACTGCACAGAAGATAAATACAATGAAGTATCCAGCTGGCTTACCTTCGAAACCCATAAATGAAAGGTTTGTATCCCCAGCAAACACAAAAAGATTACCAGCTCCTTTTTGTAATAGCATTGAACCTACACCACCAGCCATGCCACCAATTCCTGTTACAGTAGCGATTGCTCCTGATGGAAACATATCACCAATTGTAGAGAATAAGTTTGCACTCCATGCTTGGTGCGCTGCACAACCAATAGAGATAAGAAGTACAGGTATCCACGCAGCTAGACGTCCTAGCTGTGGTTCGAAATACATTCCTAAAGGCTGTGCTAGAAGAACTACCAATGGGAAAAACGCAAAAATAAGCATTGCTTTCATACGTGCTGCGTATGGGTTTTGACCACTACGATTAATAAAAATAGTTGGCAGTTTACCTCCATAGATTGACAGCACCGTAACAATTGCATAAAGTGTAAAAATAAGAGCCATACCTAAACCTTCAGATGTTTTAATTCCAAATTGAGTATTTAAGTATGATGGTGTCCAGAATAAGAAGAACCACCAAACGCCGTCTGTCATAAATTTACCCACAACAAAAGCCCATGTTTGTTTGTACGATAAACATTGTTTTAATGAAACCTTCTTTTCGTTGCTTCTATGCTCCTCTTCGGTAAACTCTGCACTATCTTGAGTTATATAATCCAACTCGGCTTTATTAACTCTTTTGCTTTCGTTTGGCTTATCATAAAGGAAAACCCAAAATCCCATCCATATAAAACCTAACGCACCAATGATGATAAATGCTGACTCCCATCCAAATGCTTTTGCCAACGGAGGAATAGTAAGTGGTGCAAAAAGAGCACCTATTGATGCACCTGCATTAAATATTGATGTAGCATAAGCACGGTCTTTCTTGGGGAAATACTCAGCTGTGGCTTTAATTGCTGCTGGGAAGTTACCTGCTTCACCAAGAGCTAAAACACCACGAGCCACTAAGAATGCCCACATACTTACAGTAGATATTAATATGGCAGTGTCACCAGTTGCAGCTATCATTTCAGCTGCATTGTCTAAACCAACGATTGCCTCAGTTACTACACCACCTAGTGCATGCATACAAGCTCCAACACTCCAAATACCAATTGCCCAAAGGAACCCTTTTTTCGTTCCCATCCATTCTACAAATCTACCTGCAAATAGCATTGATATTGCATAGAAGATAGAGAAAAATGATGTTATTGTTCCATAATGCGACTCGTTCCAGTGAAATTCTGGTTTAATAAACTCATCCCATGTTAATGACAGCACTTGGCGGTCAAGATAATTAATGGTTGTTGCTACGAACAACAAAGCCACAATCGACCAGCGAAATTTTGTAGCCTTTCCTGTCTGATTTCCTACTTGATTCATTATTTATTATTTTATTGATTTGTTTTAGTATAGTTTCTATTTCTTAAAACGTGAAACTACAGCAAGGCTCTTTGCACACAGTTCACTTATCTCATCCCACTCTTTATTTTTCAAAACATCTTTCGGAAATAGGTTTGATCCAATGCCTACAGCATCAGCACCTGCTCCAAACCATGCAGAGAGACTTTCTTCAGTAGGCTCGACCCCACCAGTAACCATAATTTTAGACCATGGCATTGGACCTTTTATGTTCTTAACGTAAGAGGGTCCTCCAACGTTACCCCCTGGGAATATTTTTACAATCTCAGCACCTAGCTCCTGTGCCATTCCTACCTCTGTAGTAGTAGCACAACCAGGTGTGTAAGCAACTTGTCGGCGATTACATACCTTAAATACATCAGGATTGAGCAAAGGGCCAACTACAAAATTGGCTCCCAACTGTAAGTAAAGTGCAGCTGTAGGTGCATCTACGATTGAGCCTATTCCTAAAATCATTTCAGGACAAGCCTCCTTGCACCACTTTTCTAGTTCTGCAAATACTTCTTGAGCAAAATCACCTCTGTTTGTAAATTCAAAAACTCTAATTCCCCCTTCGTAGCAAGCTTTTACTACTTGCTTTGATAGTTCTACGTCAGGACTATAAAATACTGGAACAATTCCAGTGTTTAATATTGCGTTATAAACATCTATTCTTGAGAAACGTGCCATTTCAATATTATATTAATTAATTTGTGAGTTTGTTATTTCATCTTTATCTAACCACTCTTCCAGAGCCATCACCTTTCATTAGGTTTTCTACTTCGGAAACAGTTACAAGGTTAAAGTCGC
Source organism: Proteiniphilum sp. (assembly GCA_012728465.1). Classification (GTDB taxonomy): domain Bacteria; phylum Bacteroidota; class Bacteroidia; order Bacteroidales; family Dysgonomonadaceae; genus Petrimonas. The sequence continues at coordinate 12,454 of JAAYFB010000093.1, forward strand.
CATACACTGTGTGTTTCAAACAAGATGCAGCAACAGCAAAGTCTAGTGCTTTCTGGTCATCATTTTCATAAGTCATCAATCCATAAATAAGACCACCCATAAAAGAATCTCCACCACCCACTCTATCTACAATATGTGTAATATCATAGCGACGAGATTGATAAAGTTTATCTGAATATAAACATCCTCCCCATGTGTTGTGATTAGCATTTATTGAGCCACGAAGCGTTACAATTACTTTTTTGGCTCTTGGAAAACGTTTCATCATTTGTTTGCACACCGATTCAAAATCATTTGCATCAACTTCACCACCAGTATGTTCTACTTCAAAACCTTCTGGTTTTATTCCGAACACTTTTTCTGCATCCTCTTCATTACCTAATATGACATCACAGCCTTCAACCAATGCCGGCATAATATCAGAAGCATCTTTTCCATATTTCCAAAGATTCTTTCGATAATTTAAATCACATGATACAGTTACGCCCATTTCGTTAGCTACTTTTATTGCCTCAAGGCACATATCTGCCGCTTGTTGTGATATTGCTGGAGTGATGCCTGTCCAATGGAACCACTTGACCCCCTTAAAAACCTCTTTCCAATCAATTGATCCAGCCTCAATATCAGAGATAGAAGAACCTGAACGGTCGTAAACTACTTTAGAGGGACGTGCGACTGCACCTGTCTCTAAAAAATAAATTCCAACTCTATCTCCGCCCCTTATTATATTATGTGTTCCCACATTGTGCTTTCGAAGTTCAGAGATACACCAATCTCCAATTTCATTTTGAGGCAAACGTGTGATAAACTCTGCCTCTATTCCATAATTTGCTAGCGACACTGCAACGTTGGCTTCTCCACCTCCAAATGTGGCTGTGAGATTGCTAGATTGAATAAATCTTAAATAATCAGGAGTTGCCAAACGCAACATAATCTCTCCAAACGTAACGATTTTTTGCATAAATTTTAATCCCTATTTGTTCTATAATAATATATGTGTAAACATACAGCGCCGTGTTGACGTGCACACAGTATTTATGTTTATTAGTTTCAAAGGTTCAAAATTAGTAATTATATTTTAAACTTATGCCTAATAGATGGCTTTCTTTTTGTTTTTAAGAATTATAACAACCTATCGTTTACTTAAAAGACAAGAACGGTTAAAATAGAAAAACATGCCAGATAATAACATTCTATAGTTTATTATTGTGATGAATAGATAATAGCTGTGCACTATTTTCAATAAAGAGTAACAAATTTATATTCCGTAAAGTCATTATTATACTATACTAATTAGTGAAAGGTGATTAAATCAAATATATTTCATTATTTTTGCCATTCTATTACGCATTGATTTATACAATAAGTAGTTTGCAAATCACGACAATTATCGTTTTATTAATATAGAATATATACATCGTTTGGTTGTAACAGACATCATATCTAACAACTAAAATAAGAATAATACAATGTACTTATATTCTTGATACAGAAATATTATTTGAGAAATATAAATAATTCAAGGAGATTATATGAACAAGAAATTTTTATTACTTACAGTAATTTTAGGGCTCACCGTTATGGCATCAGCCCAAAAAAGGATTAAACCACAAAACACTATTAAAGTAAATGATGGCGATAGCAAAGAGCTTATTATACAAAAAGCTGCTAATGTGGTGCCAACTAAAAATCAACTAGAAGCATTAAAAAATGAGTATATCGCTTTCATCCATTTTGGTCCCAACACGTTTACTCGCAAAGAATGGGGAGACGGAATGGAGGATCCATCTATTTTCGACCTAAAAGAGCTCGATACTGACCAATGGGTAGAGACAATGAAAGCTGCTGGCATGAAAATGGTTATACTTACTGTTAAACACCATGATGGTTTTGTTATTTGGCAAAGCAGATACACCGACCATGGCATAATGTCAACTGGTTTTAAGGATGGCAAAGGTGATATACTTAAAGAACTGTCAAAATCATGCGAAAAGTATGGCATGAAGTTAGGTGTGTATGTATCGCCAGCCGATTTGTACCAAATTGAGAACCCCGAAGGTCTTTATGGCAACTTGAGCGAATATACAATGCGTACTATTCCTCGTGAAGTGCCTGGACGTCCTTTCAGCAACAAAACTAAATTCGAATTTGAGGTGGATGATTACAATGAGTATTTCTTAAACCAACTGTTTGAAGTATTAACTGAATATGGAGAAATTCACGAGGTATGGTTTGATGGTGCTCACCCAAAAACAAAAGGGGGGCAAACTTATAATTATGCTGCTTGGAGAAAATTAATCAGAACTCTAGCACCAAAAGCCGTAATATTCGGACGTGAAGATGTTCGCTGGTGCGGAAACGAAAGTGGAGCAACCAGAGATACTGAATGGAATATTATTCCATATCTAGAAAATCCAGGTTTAATGAATAATTTTCATGACATCACTGGTGAAGATTTGGGATCACGCGAAAAACTATATGACGCAAAATATCTTCACTATCAACAAGCTGAAACTAATACTTCTATCCGCGAAGGCTGGTTCTACAGAGATGACACACATCAAAAAGTGAGAAGTGCTGATGATGTTTTTGATATTTATGAACGATCAGTGGGCGGAAACTCTACATTCTTATTAAATATTCCTCCTAATCGTGATGGTAGATTCTCGCAACAAGATGTAGAGTCTCTATTAGAGGCAGGTAAAAGAATTGAAGAAACTTACGGAACCGACTTGCTAAAGGGTGCGACTGGGCCAAAGAATATTTTGGACCCGAACCCAAACAAATTTCAGTTATTGAAAAAGAACAATCGTAGCATTGAGTTTACTCTACCTCGAGCAGCTAAAATCAATCGTGTGATGATTCAGGAAGCCATTGCTACACACAGCGAGAGAGTGGAAAAACATGCAGTTGATGCATGGATTAACAATCAATGGCAAGAGATTGCCACAGGAACTAACATAGGATACAAAAGAATACTTAGATTCCCTGAAGTTACTACCAATAAAATTAGAATTAGAGTGCTAGAGGCAAGACTAGACCCTGCAATTAGCCACGTGTCGGCACACTACTACCAAAGTCGTCCTCCACAATTAACTATTAATAGAAACTTAGAAGGAGTGGTTTCAATAGAGCCAAAGCAATCAGAATTTAACTGGAATCCCCATGGTGAAGATGTGATAGGGAACCTAAATGCGGGCATAGAAATACATTACACCACAGACGGAAGCGAGCCAACTGAAAACTCAGCAAAATATGAAGCTCCTTTTTTTGTGGAAAGCAAAGAGATTAAAACAGCTGCATTCCACAACAACATGAAAGGTCCAACTGAAAGCCTACAGATTGGTTTCGCTAAAAAAGATTGGCAACTATTAGATGCAAGCAGCGAAAAGCAAAGCTCAAAAGCCGTAGATGCATTCGATGCAAATCCTAAAACATTTTGGCAAACATTTTTGAGCAATGGTGAGCACCATATTGCTATCGACTTGGGCAAAGAGCAATCAATAAGTGGATGGATTTACACTCCGCAAACTAAAAACTCTGAAGGAATGATTGCTAAAGGAGAGATAGAGATAAGCAAAGATGGCGTAAATTGGGAGAAAGTGGACACATTTGAGTTTGGTAATCTTATCAACGACCCATCTCCACGCACACATAGATTATCTAAAAAAATAAATACTAGATACATAAAAATAAAAGCTACTGAAATATCAGCAAATGATAAATCTGCATCTATTGCTGAAATAGATTTTTTGTAGAGAAGAAATTGGAAAGTACTAAAAGGAACTAAAAACTTTATAGAATAATATTTATGACAATGATTAAGAGAACAATGATGATTTTACTACTAGCACTGCCATTTTTAATAAATGCGCAAAGCTATGTAGAGCTTAAAGACAGTAAGCCATTCGACAACAAAGAGGTTTGGCAAAATAGCTTTAAAGGTGAATACCAATTTAAGTGGGGCAATACCGACACGAGATACCCAAAATTGTCTGTACCAAACAAAGCGGGTATGGAGAACAATGATGGCAACGCTACTGCAATTAAATTGATAGCGTGGCAAGGCGAAAGAGTTAATGCTCAAGCAGTTTTATCCACAAAGGTTGACTTGAGTGGCGTAAGCTTCTCTGTTTCTGACCTGAAGAGTGGTTCTAGCACAATATCCTCATCAGCAATCAAGATACAGCCTGTGAGCTATGTGATGACTGACGAGCTAAGCAAAGATGGAACAACAGGATGTGGCCATAGACCCGACCCTACTGTTTTTGACTCCACATTGGTGGCAGATGTATTAAATAATGAGTATCAAAATTTAGAAATCGAAGCATTTACAACAAAACCAGTATGGCTCACGATGCATGTACCCACAAACATAAAGGCAGGTAAATATAATGGCACTCTCACGGCTAATGTTAATGGCAAAGCATCTAACTTAAAAATTGAGATTACTGTCAAAAATCGCCAAATAGCCAACGCTGCCAACTGGAATTTTCATTTAGACTTGTGGCAAAACCCATATGCAGTGGCACGCTACTATGATGTAGAGCTTTGGAGCCAAGAACACTTCGAACTTATGAAGCCATTGATGAAGATGCTTGCCAATGCAGGACAAAAAATAGTTACTACCACCATAATGCACAAACCTTGGGCTGGACAAACAGAAGATGCATTCAGCAGCATGGTTTCTAAGATAAAGCACATTGATGGAACATGGGAGTATAGATATGATGCATTTGATAAATGGGTAACATTCATGATGGATGAAGTTGGCATTAATGAGCAAATAAACTGCTACACAATGATTCCTTGGGCTATGAGCTTTGACTACTTTGATATGGCTAGCAATAGCATTAAATTTATTGAAGCTAAAACCGACTCAAAAGAGTTTGAACAATATTGGTTGCCATTTCTTGCTGATTTTGCAAAGCACCTGAAAGCAAAAGGTTGGTTCGAAAAAGCAACCATCGCTATGGACGAAAGAGCAATGAAGGATATGCAAAATACGATTGCTATCATTAAGCGTGCAGACTCTAACTTCAAAGTTTCGCTAGCGGGCAACTACCACTCCGAAATAGAAGCAGACATCTATGATTATTGCATTGCATTCGGACAGGAGTTTCCGAAAGCAGTAAAAGAAAGAAGAGATAGCGAAAACAAAATTAGCACCGTTTATACATGTTGTGCCGAACCATTCCCTAACACATTCACATTTTCATCGCCTGCAGAAGCCACATGGATTGGATGGCACTCGATAGCTGGAAATTATGATGGATATCTGAGATGGGCATACAATAGCTGGACTAAAAACCCACTACAAGACTCTCGCTTCCGCACATGGGCAGGTGGCGACACCTATATAGTATATCCTGATGGGCGAAGCAGCATCCGCTTCGAAAGATTAATTGAAGGAATTCAAGATTATGAAAAAATTAGCATCCTTAGAAAAGAGTTTACTAATAATCCATCAAAGCTGCAAAAGCTTGAAGATATGATTTCAACATTTAAGTTAGAAACTAAAGGTGATATATCGACAGAGCAGCAAGTTATTAATGCTAGAAAGCTGCTAAATAGCTTCTAGTTATGTCGTAATAAAAATAACATTTTAAAAAGGCTCCAAATCACGAATAGATTTGGAGTCTTTTTTTGCATCTCATATTACATTTTGCACTGAATCACAAATGGTAAAATGTAGATTAAGTGCGAAAACCGATAATGTTATTTATTGGATAAAAAAATGGCCACAAAATTCGCCTCAATCACAAATGTGTTTTTAAATAACTGGTGTCCGAACCACCAAAAAACAAATGTGTTTTTATTCACAGTGACCAAAAACCCTTCATTACCAAACTACACTTTTATCATTCACAACTTTTTTGGGTCAAAAACAGATGTTTTTTCAATGAAATTGCTTCGAAAGTGTTAAATCACATTCGTCAATGTCTGTTTTTGGGGTGCGATTGTGTTAATTACGTTAAGATTTGCGTGGTTTTTGAGCAATTTCTCTTCGTTTACAAACTACACTTTGACCATTCACAACTTTTTGGGCATAGAAAAGCACGATAATCGGAGCTTTTAAGGGGCAATTGTTAATAATATGTTCATCAATGAGGCAAAATAATAGCCGAAACTGTTAAAATAGAGTGTTTTTTGATGCTTTTATTTCCTTTTTCTCTCGTTTACAATCTACACTTTGACCATTCACAACTATTTATCTTGAAAAACGATTGGGTATTTCAACATTTAGCTCATGACTCAGACAGCAAAAATGCTGATAGTTAGGACAATATGTTTTTTCAACAAGAAACACATATTGCATACACACATATTAACATTACAAGGCTTAAAGCACAATACAAATTATTGTTTTGGCTTCAAAATGTGTTCGAATACATTCATTTTTTGTATTCATATCATCTTGACCTAAAATGTTGCATATCCTTGCCAAATTTTCTATATCTTTGGCATATCGAATTACAATAAGTATATTAACAAAACTAACTTTACTTTTTTATCAATAAAAATGAATAGGCTAAAACCATTTACATTGCTAATTGCATTTTTTGCACTAATAGCTTTTAATAGCTGTAGCAACACTCCGTCAAACACTAACAAGGTATGGAAAGCAGAACATGTCATCTTCATTGGTTTAGATGGATGGGGATCTTACAACATGGACAAAGACGAAATGCCGATGCCTAATGTGAAACAACTAATGAAAGAAGGCACTTACACACTTCAAAAAAGAACAGTTCTTCCATCCTCCAGCGCAGTAAACTGGGCATCTATGTTTATGGGTGCAGGTCCCGAGCTACATGGATACACCACATGGGGGTCGCAAACACCAGATTTGCCCTCGAGAGAGTTGAACCAAAATGGAACTTTCCCCAATATATTTCAGCTAATAAGAGATGCTGCCCCCGAAGCAGAGATGGGAATGATGTCGGAATGGTTAGGCATCAAGTTTATTTCAGATTCCGTAGCATTAAAGCATCAATACTTTAAAGCATCTACCGAGAATGGTAATACAAATCTAAGAGACATAGCCGTTAATTACATTAAAGAGAAAAAGCCAACATTTGCTGGTATTATTTTTGATAGTCCTGACGATGTAGGGCATCAAGTTGGACACGATACGCCCGAGTATTATGAAAAGCTTGCAGAACTAGATGTTTACATCGGAGAGTTTATTGAGGCTACTAAAGATGCTGGAATATACGACAACACAATATTTATTGTAACATCAGATCATGGTGGCATTGAAAAAGGTCATGGTGGCAAAACTATGATGGAAATGGAAACACCATTTATCATTGCAGGAAAAAACATAAAAGCTGGTGGAGAGTTCACCGAGAGCATGATGCAATATGATGTTGCTCCTACCATTGCCGAAATATTCAACTTAGCAACTCCGCAAGTGTGGGTTGGCAGATCGATGAGCCAAGTGTTTAAGTAGTTTTTTACTCGATAGTGTCCGTTTTTGAAGCAACATAGCTTTGAAAACGGACATTATCATATTAGCTCGTTATTTCTTCATACGATACAAACTAATTCCGAATATCAGTACAATAACCGATATAAAACAACATGCAAAATTAAATAATATCATATGGACAGTTCTAGAGACTTAAATATCGACGATAATATTTCAGAATTATTGATGCTGTTTGATGCTGTGGCATACAAACAAAACGCGATATCCACCATAAAGAGTATGCAAAATACAACTATTGCCAACACAACACCTGATGACATAGTGATTTTAGTGCATAAACTAATGGAGATGAATCATCCAATGCCTATTTTAAAAACGGGCATAAGTAAAATATTAAATGTTCTTAGAAATTCTATTGATAAATATCCATACATTAAGCCAGCGAGCGGTACTTTTTTCGACATATGTGTACGTAATAATGAGGAGGTAATAAGAAGATTAAATAATATTCGTCCCTACATAAAGCTGATTAATAACAACAATTCCAAAGAGATAACTAATAGTGCGATAGAAAAGCTTATAACTCTTTGGACAGAGCTAAAGCAGGTTACCGATTACTATTTAGTTAAGGAAAATATTATTTTCCCTTTAGCTGAAGATAATTTAGAGGATTACCGATGGGTTGCCGTTATGTGGTCTATTCATGATGATATTAGGAAAAACCTTAATAAGGTTATTAGCCTACTTCGCAATAATGAGATTGATTTAAAAGCAATAAACAGAGTAACAGGAGACTTGTTTTTCGACATTCATGCAATGGTTTTTAGAGAAGAAAAACTACTATACCCATACATCGAAAAAAATATAGATGCTAATCTAATAAATGCACTATGGAACGAGAGTATAGAGTCGGGACTTCCATTTTACAATCCTGCAAAAAGAGAAAATG
>JAAYFB010000463.1 GCA_012728465.1 Proteiniphilum sp.
ATCAAAGTAGAGCCTAAACGTGCAAAGCAATTTCAAGATCAAGCTTTTAGACTTACATACCTCAATCACACTATTCTGTCATATATCTCAGCATTTGGTGCACACAATAAAAATAATGAAATATATGAGGAAAACCTAGTTGTATGTCACGAAGTTAGCAATATACTTTTCGAAGCAAACAGTAGTCTTTTGAATAAAGATAATATTGAAGATAAACCATCTATAGTATTGAGGGATGCAGATCAAATTAGACGTGAACACCCTACACGAACAATGAATCTGCTATTGAACATCAGAAGATTTGCATACGAACTATACCTGGAGGCAGGCAAGATGAGAGGATGAAACTAATAGGAGTTAATTAAAAAATAGACTCATCCCGATAGCAGTATGTAACAAGTTGGAATATCATTCCCTATTGTGTATATCAATGTGTCTATTTTAACAATTGACTAATTGTCACTCAATTATTATGTTAATCAATTTAACTTGATAAAAATACTCACTGTTAAATATTTAACTAAAAGTGAGGGCTAAAAATGCTAACTTCTTGATAATTAATGACAGTCATTTTTGCGATTGTGAACGGTAGTTAAAAATCACCCTCAACCACAAATGTGATTTGCCCTTTTTAAAACAAATCACTCTGAACCACAAATGAGATTTGCCCTTTTTTGATGAAAAAACTCCAATTCTTGAAGCTAAACAACAGCTTTGGCTCCAAAAACGCCACCGAAAAGTTAAGACATGTTATAAAACAGCCGAAAATACCCAAATCTCATTTGTGGTTGGGAGTGATTTGAACTTTTTACCCCAAATCTCATTTGTGGTTGGGAGTGATTTCTTCTCATAACTGTCATTTATAGATGTAAATGTGAGTGCAGAGAACCAAAAACTACCATTATTAAGTGATGATGAGAGTAAAAAAGCTCCAACACTATTAAAACTCTTTAATATCAACCCCGAAACTTAACAATAATTGCGAATAAAAAGTGATAATGATAGTGTTTTGTTTTTATATCTGTCAATGTCATTTGATATTTTGAGTTTTCGCAATTAAAAACAGTCAATAACGTTTGATATTTTGAGTTTTTGGAATTTAAATCAGCCAATGTCATTTGGTATTTGAGGTTCTGAAACATAAATTAAATATAGGTTAGGGAGATAATGTGAGTATCGTTACAGTCCAATCCATGTTTTTTATTTACTTTTGTTCTTACATTTTAATGAGCACAATTTACATTCTATGGTAAAAGAGATAGAGTTAGAAGAGTACTTACAATCAGACGGTGGATATGTTCTTCTTGACACACGCACGCCTGCCGAATATGAAAAAGCTCACATGCCTGGAGCCAATAATTTACCTTTGCTTGATAATGAGGAGAGAGCTATAATAGGAACTACCTTCAAACAAGTGGGTAGAGAAGAGGCTATATTGCAAGGTTTTGACCTTACTGGACATAAATGGAGGAGTTTCATTGAACAAGCTCTGGAGTTTGCACCCAATAAAAAAGTAGCAGTATATTGCTGGCGAGGTGGCATGCGGAGTGGTATTATGTCATGGATTCTCGACTTGTATGGCTTTGATGTTGTGAAAATAAAAAAAGGATATAAGGGTTTTCGCAACTGGGTATTAGATCAATTTGAGAAGGATTACAATATAATAGTTCTTGGTGGTATGACGGGTTCGCACAAAACTGAGGTGCTGATGGAATTTAAAACCATGGGCGAGCAGATTATAGACCTTGAAGGGCTAGCCAAACATTGTGGCTCATCATACGGAACAATGAACATAAAAGTTCAACCTACGCAAGAGGAGTTTGAAAATCAAATGGCTTATGAGCTATATGCACTTGATGCAAACAAACGTATTTGGGTTGAGGATGAAAGTCGAACAATTGGCAAACTGGTGGTGCCACAAAACATCTTTAGGCAGATGCGAGAGAATAGGTTGATAAAGATGGACATCGGTAGGGAAAAACGTATCGACTTTTTGGAAGAAGAGTATGGTGTTCTGGATCCATCTTTCCTTATTGAAGCTACAGAGCGAATTGCTAAGAGGCTTGGCCCTGTGCAAACCAAAACAGCTGTGGAAGCTATTAAGAACGGTGATATGCGTGAGTTTATAAGTATAGCATTAGACTACTATGACAAGGCTTATAAACGTGGCTTATCTACAAGAGATGCTGAAACTATTGACATCATTTCAATAGAATTTGAGAACTCTAATCAATGTGCAAAGTATATTTTAGAAAAACTATAAAGAGAATTTTTCTCCAAAACAATAATGACAAACGAAACAATTAAACTAACGCAATACTCACATGGTGCAGGCTGTGGTTGTAAAATAAGCCCAGCCATTCTTGATAAAATAATTCAATCTACAGTATCATATTCAAAAGATGCAAAATTGCTGGTAGGCAATGATAGTAAAGATGATGCTGCTGTGTATGACCTAGGAAACGGAACAGCATTGATATCTACAACCGATTTTTTTATGCCTATAGTTGACAATCCTTACGATTTCGGGCGTATAGCTGCAGCCAATGCTATTAGTGATATTTATGCAATGGGTGGAACTCCCATTTTGTCTATTGCAATATTAGGCTGGCCAGTTAATATATTGCCTGCCGAAGTGGCACAGCAGGTTATTGAAGGTGCTCGAGCGATTTGTTCTGAAGCTGGTATTGCTATTGCAGGTGGGCATAGCATTGATTCACCTGAGCCCATATTTGGATTGGCTGTAAATGGACTTGTGGATATTAATAAGCTAAAAGAGAATTCTAAAGCAACCTCTAAGTGTAAGCTATATCTAACCAAAGCATTAGGTGTTGGAGTAATATCTACTGCTCAGAAGAGTGGGGTGCTACAACCTGAGGATGCCGAAATAATATTGAAAAGCATGACCACTCTAAATAAAGTTGGTGCCACATTTGCTCAGCTTGATGGAGTGGTGGCTATGACGGATGTTACTGGATTTGGATTGCTTGGACATCTATCAGAGATATGTGAAGGTAGTAACATATCGGCAATAATTGAATACGATAAAGTTCCAATTATTCCTACATTACATTTCTATCTAGACAAAGGTTGCATACCTGGTGGAACCAACAGAAATTGGGATAGCTATGGACATAAAATTGGGGAGATAACAGAAAGGCAACGTAATGTTCTTGCCGATCCGCAAACAAGCGGTGGATTGCTAGTGGTGGTTGAAGATGGTTTTAGTAAAGAATTTGAAAAGCTGGCTAAAGATAATGGATTGGAGTTAAGCCCAATAGGATGGACTACTGATAGGGGTGATAAATTGGTAGAGGTGATTTAAT
>JAAYFB010000464.1 GCA_012728465.1 Proteiniphilum sp.
GCACCTATATTATTCACAGTAGCTGCTTACTTTTTACCGAAGCTTCCCAACTCAGTATTTGATCAGGTAATGGCATTGCCTTATCACCTCTATGTTATAGCCACTAGCGGAACCGACATAGAGGCATCTCGCCCCATGGCGTATGGCACAGCTTTGGTATTGATATTTATTGTGCTTACTATGAATATCCTAGCATCACTGATTAGGCGATATTATAATAACAAGACAAAAGTAAAATAAACGATTAAAATAATGATTGAAGCAAAAAATATAAACTTCTATTACGGCAACTTTCATGCTCTCAAAAATATTAATATGAAGATGGAAGCAAACACCGTTACAGCTTTAATTGGACCATCTGGGTGTGGTAAGTCAACATTTCTTAGATTGTTTAATAGAATGAATGATCTGATTGACGATACCAAGCTAACGGGTGACTGCTTGATAGAGGGACAAAACATTTACGGCAAGTCGTTGCATATTGATGACTTGAGAAAGAAAGTAGGTATGGTTTTCCAAAAGCCCAATCCTTTTCCAAAGAGTATATTTGAGAATGTAGCTTATGGACTTCGGGTAAATAATATGGGTGATAAGAACTTCATAGCTCAGCGTGTTGAGGAGTCGTTAGTATCTGCTGCATTGTGGGATGAGGTTAAGGATAAATTGAAGAAGTCTGCATTTGAGCTGTCAGGAGGGCAGCAACAACGTTTGTGTATTGCACGTGCTTTAGCTGTTTCTCCCTCAATATTATTGATGGACGAACCAGCATCTGCTTTAGATCCTATCTCTACATCAAAAATTGAGGAACTGATACACACTCTCAAAGCAGATTATACAATAGTGATAGTAACTCATAATATGCAACAGGCGGCTCGTGTAAGTGATAAGACAGGTTTTTTTATGCTTGGAGAACTAGTAGAATATAGCGGTACAAAGAAAATGTTTCTCAGCCCCGAGCATGAGCAAACTCAGAATTATATTACAGGTAGATTCGGATAATATTTTAAAAACGGTGAAACAAAATATGAAACATACAGAAAGAGAAATGATGCAAATGCGCGAGCAGGTAAATGAGATGTGGAAACTAGTAATATCTCAGCTCGAAAAGGCAAAGCAAGCATTTTTCAGCAATGATACTGACATTGCTCGAGAGGTGATTAGTCGTGAAAAAAGAGTTAACGCCTTCGAGCTGAAGATTGATAGCGATTGCGAAAACTATATTGCTTTGTATAGCCCAGTGGCTATTGATCTTCGGCTAGCGTTATCACTCATAAAAATTAGTAATACATTGGAGCGAATTGGTGACTTCGCTGCTGGAATAGCTCGACACATAACCGATGGAGACTGTAACGATACTGAGGAGAGTTTGATAGAGGAGTTGCAGATTGAGAAAATGTTCGATACCCTTTTGGGTATGCTTTTGGATGGCTTTGTGGCTTTTGAGTCAGAGAACACTAAGATATCGGTCAAAATCATTGGTAAAGATGAGGAGGTAGATGAAATATATTTTAATGCACTAGATGTGCTGGCTCAGTATATTGAGAAGCATCCATCATTTAGTCACTGCGGATTGAAGATATATTTGCTTATTCGTAAGCTAGAGCGAATTGGTGATCATTGTAGTAATATTGTTGAGGAGATTGTCTTTTATGTAGATGCAAAGGTTTTGAAGCATGTGAATAAGAGTTAGCAATTAGGTGTCTTAACTATGAAGGAGAATCTGTAAGTATATAAATTACCTATTCCTTCCCCACATTTATGACATAATAAATAACTTTGCACCACAAGAAACGTTTATATAGTATGATGAAACATACAATATTGATAATTGACGATGATAGTAGTATCTGCGAGATACTGGAGTTTAATTTAAAAAACGAGGGCTTCAGCGTAGTTGTTGCAAACTCGGCCGAAGAAGGTTTTGACAAACTTACTCCTCACACTAATCTTATTTTATTAGATGTGATGATGGGTGGTATGTCGGGCTATAAGATGGCTGAAAAGATACGTGCTAACGGCAATCAAACTCCAATAATATTTCTTACTGCAAAGGATACAGAGAATGATATGTTAACTGGTTTTTCAGTAGGTGCAGATGATTATATATCGAAGCCATTTTCAATAAAAGAGGTTATTGCTCGATCCAAAGCTGTGCTGAATCGGAATAGCGTGATTGCTAAAGCAAAACCAGAAGAAAGTAAAATAGTTTATGATGACTTAATTATCAACATCAATCAGAAAGAGGTGATGATAGCAGGTGATGTCGTATCACTTACTAAAACAGAGTTTGAAATACTTTTATTGCTTGCCCAAAACGAAGGACACCTGTTTTCGCGTGAGGAAATAATAAACAGTGTTTGGAAGGAAACACCATATATTACAGAGCGAACCGTTGATGTACATATCACTCGGATGAGGAAAAAGTTGGGCGAGTATGCTACTTATATTACCAACCGAACCGGATACGGTTATAGGTTTAATGCCCCCAGCGCATGAAGTTAATTTATCGACATAGATTGTTTCTTTCACTTGCATTAGCATTTGCCGTATTCACAGTGGGAATATTGCTTTTTGAGCAAGTGCGAGAGCGAAAGATGAATATAAAAGTTATCGAAAGTAAGCTTGATGCTTATGCTGAAGTTGCAAGTGCATTATTATTTTCAAACGATAGTATTAAATCGTCTAATATATCCAACTTGCAAAGCATGATTCCTAAAAGCATTCGTGTTACTGTAATTGATAAAGATGGGCGTGTATCTTTTGATAATAATATTGATAGCATTGCCAATCTACAAAGCCATGCTAATCGCCCAGAAATATATGCCGCTTTGAAAAATAATAAAGGTAGAGATATTAGAAAATCTGAAACCACGAAGCAGGAGTATATTTATTATGCAAAGAGGTACGACACAAAGGTTATTAGGATTGCTATGCCATACGATGTTCAAGCTAAGAAAATATTGAAAGGTGATGATTTGTTCCTAAACTTTATTCTAATATTTTTTGTCCTGATATTATTCCTGATAAGTAGAATAACAGGGAGTTTTAATAAGTCAATAACAGAATTGCATAAGTTTGTTTTATCTTCAAACGACGGATATCGAAGAATTTATAACTTTCCTAAAGATGAATTGGGCGACATAGCTGAGAAAATTACCAATGACTTCATGGAGTTAAAGGAGAGCAAAAAGATGATAGATATAGAGCGTGACAAATTGCTACAACATATACATAGCTCTGAAGAGGGGGTATGCTTTTTTAGTGATGGTGAAACTGTACAGTTCTACAATGGATTGTTTATTAAATATCTGAATACACTCACAAATGAACCACAAAGCGAGCCTTATGCCATCTTTTATGATGATATATTTAAAGATGTCAATCAGTTTCTGTTGGGGAAACAGAAAAATTATTTTGAAACTCAAATAAAAAATCATGGTAAAGTATTCTCGTTGCGGATAAATATCTTTGAGGACAATAGCTTTGAGATTGTACTGAATGATATCACTAAGCAAGAGAGAACAAGACAATTAAAGCAGGAGATGACTGGCAATATTGCTCACGAGATTCGTACTCCCGTTACGGGTATTCGCGGATATCTCGAAACAGTTTTGGAGCAACCTCTTAGTGATGATCAAAAAGAGCATTTTATTAAGCAGGCATATAATCAAACAATTACTCTTTCTGAATTGATTAGCGATATGAGTTTGCTAACAAAGATAGAGGATGCTCCGCAGTCGTTTCAGTTAGAGAAAGTAAACTTGAACTCATTGTTAGAGTCACTCAGAGGTGACTATATGGATGAAATGGAAGAGAAGAGGATTACTTTTAATTGGAGCATTTCGCCTAACGTGACAGTTTTTGGTAATACAAACCTTATATACTCTATTTTCCGCAATTTACTTGACAATTCAATTCGATATGCGGGCGAAAATATATCTATAAATATAAATATTTACAAAGAGGATAACCAGTTCTTTTATTTCTCATTCTCCGACAATGGTGTGGGTATTGATGATCAATCACATTTGAATAGGTTATTCGAAAGGTTTTATCGCATAAGTGAAGGGCGCACACGTTCTACTGGTGGGTCAGGGTTAGGTTTATCTATTGTGAAAAATGCCATTGCATTTCATCATGGCACAGTCATAGCAAAGAATAGAGCAGGAGGAGGGTTGGAGTTCCTGTTTCAGTTGCATAAATGATATCTAAATTGTTTGGTGGGTTTGTAGCCTCAAGATGTTAAACTGTAAACAGTAAAATATTTTGAAAGTCTTTGAGTCTTTGGTTCTAGTGTTATTACGAAATTTTGCTATTAGGGTTCAACTATTTGTCGAACCCTAATAGCAAAATTTAAAATTGAAGTTAATCAGCTTAGTGGTGATGTTCGGCATGTGCAGCATCCGATTCAGCTTTATCTTTATGTATTGTGCCAAATGGATGTTCGGGTTTAGCATAAATAGAGTATATCTTTAGGGGTTCGTCACCAATGTTTATTACATTGTGCCATTTGCCAGCTGGAACAATAATAATATCGTCATCCCCAACTTTTTTACTGTATGAAAGTGCATCTTCTGTATCACCCATAAATACTTCGCCTTCACCTTTCTCAATTCGTAGAAACTGTTCAATATCATCGTGCATTTCAATTCCTATTTCACTACCTACTGGAATAGACATAACTGTTAGTTGGAATAAATCCCCAGTCCAAATAGATGATCTAAATGTTTCGTTCTCTATTGTATAGTCTTCAATGTTAATGACTATTGGTTCTTTTCCATAGTCCTTAATCACCACAGCTTCTTTCGTAGATGAGCTTAGAGAAGGAGTAGAAGGGGTTGGTTGATTGTTCTGGTTGTTTCCTTCTGGCGATTTGCAAGCGATAAATGAGGCTAAAAGGGTAGCCATTAATAATAACTTTTTCATATGCTTTTCTTTAAATAAAATGATTAATGTATATATTGAGATATAAATAGAAAAGGCAAACCATGCACGAGAGCGTGGTCTGCCTTTATGTTCTATATTAGCTTATTAGCTCTCCTAATTTAATTAAGAGTTTGTTGAAACGATAAACCAGATAGTTTTTTCTTGTTCTCTGATGTAGTCGCTCATCATTGCAGCTGTTGCCTCGTCGTCTCCTTCTGATGCAATAGCCAAAATTTTTCTCTCTTGCGCAATGATAGTTTTAAGATTGTCAAGAATTATTTTTGCAATCTCAGCACCATCACTCACTACTCCAGTCTCTTTAATAGTTGCAACC
>JAAYFB010000465.1 GCA_012728465.1 Proteiniphilum sp.
GGCGTTTTTGGAGCCAAAGCTGTTGTTTAGCTTCAAGAATTGGAGTTTTTTCATCAAAAAAGGGCAAATCTCATTTGTGGTTCAGAGTGATTTGTTTTAAAAAGGGCAAATCTCATTTGTGGTTGAGGGTGATTTTTAACTGCCATTCACAATGGTAAAAGTTGCTGCTATTAATTATCAGGGGGTTATCATTTTTGGTTATCATTTTTGGTTAAATATTTAACAGTGAGTATTTTTGTCGTGTTAATCTTATTAACGGTATTACTGTTCGATATTTCCCAAATGTTAAATAAGCTCTTGCCTTGCATATAATCATTTAGCGAATTATTTGTTCCAATATACTATATAGTGTAGATTAGTACAGTGTTTTGTCTCATAACCCTTGTTTTGTTACATATTAATAAGGGATTATTTATTTAGCAATTGTATCTTTGCTGAATTCTTTGTACATCATATTAAGAGGTATTTTTTTGCGATAATAAAACTATGTATGCTAACTAATTTACCTGCTGAACGATTGAATATAAGTCATGACGACTTTTATATGTGTCAATTTTAAAATTATCATTTATGTCAGAGCAAATTATTATGCCTAAGAATATATCTAAGGCTGAAAAATATGACTTATTGCTGCCACAATTGAAGTCACTTCTAGAGGTGGAGCAAGATATTATTGCCAACTTAGCTAATATTTCTGCAGCCTTGAAAGAGGTGTTTGATTTCTTCTGGGTGGGCTTTTATTTGGTGAAAGATGATGAATTGGTACTCGGACCATTTCAAGGACCTATTGCTTGCACCAGAATAAAATATGGTAGGGGCGTTTGCGGTTCCACTTGGAAGAGTGAAAAAGCAATTATTGTACCAGATGTAGAAAAATTTCCGGGACATATTGCTTGTAGTTCACTATCTAAATCAGAAATAGTGATACCACTTTTCAAAGGAAACAGTGTTGTGGGCGTTCTGGATGTTGATAGCGATTCGTATGACTCTTTTGATGGAATAGATGAAGAGTATTTGACAAAGATATGTGCCTTAATTAAGTTTTAATGATTGATATTCCCTATTTGTTGGCTATGGCCATCAGATGTGTAGTGGCTTATTAGTTTAAAGCCTGATCAAAACTTGATTTTGAGGGTGAATGGACTATTTTGTATCAATATGAAGTGTTCTTTTTCTAAAAGTGTTATCTATGAAATAGTTAGATTCGTCTTATAATTATGGCTATTGGTATATTATTCGACCTTATAGATTAAACGATAATATTCATTTTGACTCCTATTCCATATATTTGCAGTCATATAGTTAATAATAATGTCGTAATGAAAAATAGTAGGCTCAAAAATTTAGTTTTAAGAGGCAATATTCACTTTTTGTTTATTGCAATGTTGCTACTTGTACCCATTTATGCAAGTGCGCAACAGGATAGAGCTTTGAGCCCAAAAAATATTTCGGGTAATGTGGTATTTGCAGAAGAGGAAGAGCCAGTAGAATATGCCACAATACAATTATTGAAAGCATCAGATAGTACTGTGGTAACTAGCTCGGCCACAGAGAAGAGTGGCAAGTTTAGGTTACCCAGCGTAAAGCCAAATAACTATATTCTGAAAACATCTTATATAAGTTTTGAAACACAATATCATAATATTGACTCCGCTCATTTTAAAGAGAGAGAAATTGTAGTACCCACTGTTGCGCTTGTTGAGAATTCTATCTTATTGTCGGAGGCAGTGATAGTTGGTCAAATGCCTCAGATGGTGGTGAAGGAGGATACTATTGAGTATAATCCAGCTGCATTTAATCTGCATGAGAACTCGTTAGTTGAAGATCTGTTGAAAAGACTACCGGGCGTTGAAGTTGATTTAGAAGGAAAAATTACTATAGCAGGTAAGTCAGTTGGAAGAGTAACTGTTGATGGAGAAAACTTTTTTGGACGAGATCCTAAAATGACTACTCAAAACTTGGAGATAGGCATTATTGATAAACTTCAAGTTATTGAGAAAAAGAGTGACCTTGAAGAAATAACAGGCATAGATGATGGCAATCGTGAGACGATAATAAATATCACAATAAAAGAGGATAAAAAACGAGGATGGATAAATAATATTCAAGCAGGATTGGGAAA
>JAAYFB010000466.1 GCA_012728465.1 Proteiniphilum sp.
AATCTCTTTCGACCTAAACCACAGAGCTACTTTTTGGAAAGGAAGAGAAGAAGAACTACACGCAGCATTCACCGAAATTGCATCGCTTTCGGATATTCTCATTGGAAATGAGGAGGACTTCCAACTGTGTCTCGGAGTATCGGGCCCCGAAGCTGGAGGTGAGAACATAGAAGAAACTATCGAAGCATTTAAGGGTATGATACTTAACGCAAAGAAAGCATTCCCAAATGTAAAAGTATTTGCAAATACTTTGCGAGAAGTAATAAGCGTAAACGAACATCTTTGGGGTGCAATTGTTTATGAAAATGAAAACTGGCATGTTGCCCCACTACGCACAATTAATGTACTAGATAGAATTGGTGGTGGTGATGGCTTTGTTGGCGGACTATTGTATTCTATACTAACGCAAAAGCCGACTGAGCAATGGGTACAGTTTGCTTGGGCAACTGGTGCACTAGCTACTACATTCCTTACAGACTATGCTCTGCCAGCCGATGAGGAAATGGTATGGAGCATATGGGGAGGAAATGCAAGAGTTAGAAGATAATAATTCACTAACTTCGTGTCGAAATTAAATAAACAATATAAATGAAGAAGAAAGCAGATATAGGACTTATCGGATTAGCCGTTATGGGCGAAAACCTTGTCCTAAACATGGAAAGTAAAGGCTACACAGTAGCAGTTTATAATAGAACAGTAGAGAAAGTTGATAACTTTATGAATGGTCGCGGTAAGGGTAAAAACTTTATCGGAGCACAATCATTAGAACAACTTGTTGACTCCCTAGAGAAGCCACGCAAAGTAATGATGCTTGTAAAAGCAGGAGCACCTGTTGATAGCTTTATCGAACAACTTGTTCCACTTCTTGAGCCAGGCGATATTATTATCGATGGTGGTAACACACACTTCCCTGACACAGTTAGAAGAACAAAATATGTGGAAAGTAAAGGATTGTTATATGTAGGCTCGGGCGTATCTGGTGGTGAAGAGGGAGCTCTTACAGGACCATCTATTATGCCAGGAGGATCACCTGCAGCGTGGCCACTGATAAAAGATATTTTCCAATCCATCTCTGCTAAAGTAGAAGACGGCACACCATGCTGTGACTGGGTAGGTGAAGATGGCGCAGGACACTTTGTAAAGATGGTTCACAATGGTATCGAGTATGGTGACATGCAAATTATCAACGAAGCATACCACCTTATGAAAGAACTGCTAGGCATGGATGCTTTCGAGCAACATGACGTATTCAAGAAATGGAACGAAGGTAAACTTGATTCATACTTAATTGAGATTACTCGTGATATATTAGCATACAAAGATGAAGATGGAAGTCCGTTAGTAGAAAAGATACTTGATACTGCTGGACAAAAAGGAACAGGTAAATGGACAGCAGTTACTGCACTAGACCTAGGCATACCTCTTACTCTTATTGCAGAGTCAGTTTATTCACGTTGCCTATCTGCACAAAAAGATCTCCGTGTAAAGGCATCAAAAGCACTTACAGGCACTAAACCAAACTTCATTGGTGATAAAGAACAATTTATCAACGACCTAGAAGAGGCTATATATGCATCTAAAATTATCTCATATGCTCAAGGCTATGATTTGATGATGGAGTCTGCAAAAGAATACAATTGGAATCTAAACTACGGTGGCATTGCTCTAATGTGGCGTGGTGGATGTATCATTCGTTCTCGCTTCTTAGGTGACATCAAAACTGCATTCGATAACAATCCAAAACTAGAGAACCTGTTGCTTGACCCATTCTTTAAAGAAGCGGTTGAGTCGGCACAAGAAAGCTGGAGAAGAGTATGTGCTACGGCTATGCTAAACGGCATACCCGTACCTGCAATGACATCTGCTCTGGCATACTTTGATGGTTTCAGAAACGATAGATTGCCTGCAAATCTACTTCAAGCTCAACGTGACTACTTCGGTGCTCATCAATATGAGAGAATTGACAAACCACGTGGCGAGTTCTTCCACACAGATTGGACTGGCCGTGGAGGTAGCACTGCATCAACTATGTATGACGTATAATAATAGCGACCTATGATATTTCAGTTGCTTATGTATCGATTAGCAACTATTATTCTAGTAACACTATGAAGATAGATTAAACAATAAACGCAACTCTACACCAAAAGAGTTGCGTTTTTTTAAAACTTAAAACTAAATGATATACTATAAAACAGGTTCAAAAGATTCAAACCTAAGTAAAGAGGATTTAAAGAAAGGACTCTTTGAAGCACTAGAAAAACTAGGAGAAAAGAAAAAAGTCCTAGCTGTTCCACCTGACTTCACACGCTATCCTAGTCGTGCAGGCGAGCTAACAGAAATGTCATGGGAATATTACGGAGATAAACTCACTGATATACTACCTGCGTTAGGTACTCACACTCCCATGACAGATGAACAAATAGATATAATGTTTGGCAAAACACCAAAAGATCTATTTAGAGAACACGTTTGGCGATATGATGTAGTTACATTGGGTCGGGTACCTTCTGAATTTATTAAAGAGGTCACTGAGGGAAAACTTGACTTCACATGGCCTGCGCAAGTAAACAAACTACTAGTAGAAGGCGATTTCGACTTAATCTTATCAATAGGGCAAGTAGTGCCACATGAAGTGGTGGGCATGGCAAACTACAATAAAAACATATTTGTTGGCACTGGCGGTTTCGAGGGAATTAATAAAAGTCATTACGTGGGTGCAGTATATGGCATGGAGCGTATGATGGGGAGAGCAGACACTCCTGTAAGAAAAATTTTTAACTACGCATCTGACAACTTTGCAGCTCATATGCCAATACTGTATGTGCTAACAGTAGTAGGAGTAAATGAAGAGGGTAAACAACAAACATACGGACTTTTCATTGGGGATAGCTTCGAAGTATTTGACGAGGCAGCAAAACTATCTCTTGAAGTTAACTTCCAGATGGTAGAAAAACCTCTTGACAAAATTGTTGTTTGGCTTGACCCCACAGAGTTTAAAAGCACATGGCTAGGCAACAAGTCTATCTATAGAACACGAATGGCCATTGCCGATGGTGGAGAGCTTATTGTGTTAGCACCCGCACTAATAGAGTTTGGCGAAGATAAAGAGATTGACCGCCTTATTAGAAAATATGGTTACTTCGGAACTGACAAAACACTTAAAGCAACAGCTGAAAATGAAGAGCTAAGCAACAATCTTGGAGCAGCTGCTCACTTAATTCATGGTTCGTCCGAAGGTCGCTTCTCTATCACATATTGCCCTGGCAAGGGTAAAGAGAACATAACTCAAGAAGAGATAGAAAGCGTTGGTTTCAAATATTCGGATATTGACGAAACTATGGAACGATATAATTTCAAGAATCTAAAAGAGGGTTTCAATACTCTTCCAAATGGTGAAGAGATATATTACATATCCTCTCCTGCACTTGGCTTGTGGGCGTATAGGGATAGGTTTGAATATTGATTGTGGGTTGAATAAATTTTTTAAACCCACGTATTTAAAAAATTAAACTTAAGAAAAAAATAGATGTAAATTGTTAATCATAAACTTTAGTTATGTTAACATCAAAATAATATTTTGCCATATTATATATCATCACCAGCTCTAGGCTTGTGGGCGTATAGGGATAGGTTTGAGTATTAATTGTGGATTGAATACTGTAGGGGCGAAAGATGTTTCGACCAATTATA
>JAAYFB010000467.1 GCA_012728465.1 Proteiniphilum sp.
AGTTGCTCTGTATGACGAGCATATAAAGTTATTACAGTATTTAGAAACAGAAGGCGAAGCCGATTTACTACCAACCACGGTGGATAGTTATACAAGACTAAATAGATATGAAGAGGCAGAAAATGGGATTGCTAAAAGTAGAGAAACTGGTAGATCTATGTTGAATGGCTTCCCCATTGTAAACTATGGTGTAGATATTTGCCGAGAAGTAACTTCGTCTCTTGCAAAACCAGTGCAAGTACGACATGGTACTCCTGATGCACGATTGCTTACCGAAATTTCAATTGCAGGAGGATTCACATCATATGAGGGTGGTGGTATATCTTATAATATTCCATATTCGAAAAATCACTCACTCGAAAAAACTATTGCTCACTGGCAATATACAGATAGACTTATTGGAATGTATGAAGAGGCTGGTGTATCTATCAATCGGGAGCCATTTGGTCCGTTGACAGGAACGCTTATTCCTCCTTGTATTTCTAACTCAGTGGGAGTGATAGAAAGCCTACTTGCTGCCACACAGGGTGTTAAAGACATTACAGTGGGTTATGGACAATGTGGAAACTTGATTCAGGACGTTGCCGCTATTAGAGCTCTTAAAACCGTTACTCGTGAGTATCTTGACAAACATGGCTATAACGATGTTCGCATTACTACCGTATTCCATCAATGGATGGGTGGATTCCCTCAGGATGAAGCACAAGCCTTTGGTGTAATATCGTGGGGTGCAGCCGCTGCTGTGCTTGCTAAAGCCACAAAAGTAATTGTAAAAACTCCGCACGAAGCAATGGGTGTGCCCACAAAAGAGGCTAATGCTGCTGGATTGAAAGCTACAAAGCAGTTGGTATCGATGCTAAAAGACCAAGATTTTACAACAGTTCCTGCCGTAATAACCGAAAGTGAAATTATCATTAAGGAGATGCATTGCATTCTTAATAAGGTGGAAGAGCTAGGCAAAGGAGACTATGTTATTGGTGCTATTGCAGCTTTTGAAGCTGGGGTGATAGATGTGCCATTTGCTCCAAGCAGATTTAATGCTGGTAAGGTAATGCCTGCTCGAGACAATAGTGGTGCGGTGCGTATGCTAGATACAGGTAACTTGCCATTAAGCAAAGATTTACTTGACTTTCATCGTCAAAAACTAGAGGAGCGTGGTAAGTTTGAGAAGCGTGCTGTAAGCTTTCAAATGGTAATTGATGATATTTATGCAATTGGTAAAGGTTTCCTGGTAGGGAGGCCTAAGTAATAAGCTACAGCGGCATTATGTTGTAACTACCTTTGATGAGAGTTAGTTCTTCAATAAAATGATGGAGCAATGAAAGTGCGAAGGAAATAGCATTGGGCAAAGCATAATAAAATGCGTAAGCAATTTAATGTGCGCCGCCCTATGAATGATTTTGCAATACTACCCCTCGTTTCTTAACGAGGGGTAGTATAAGTGGCTAAATGTTCCCAAACGTTTATATTACATATTTGATATTTTTAATAAATAACTAGGCTCTGTGCAGTTGTCACCTCAAGGTATAATTACAACAAAGAATGATACAAACCACACAACTATAAACTCAAAATTCTAAACTTTAATATGAAAATAACAAAACTTATCTGCTCAGCAGGTCAAACAGGTTTTTACTTCGACGACCAAAAAGCTATAAAAGAGGGTGCACAAAATGATGGTGCATTCTATATCGGTGAACCAGTTACAGAGGGCTTTACCTCTGTTAGGCAAGCTGGAGAATCTATCTCCGTGATGCTAGTGCTCGATAATGGCAGCTATGCATATGGTGATTGTGCTGCAGTGCAATATTCAGGAGCTGGTGGACGTGATCCTCTATTTCTAGCTGATAATTTTATTCCTATTATTGAAAAGCACATTGCTCCACTTCTAGTAGGAAAAGATATTAGCACATTTAGAGAAATGGCTACCATTGTTGACAAGGCTATCAATCCTGAAACGGGAAAGCCATTTCACACTGCTATTAGATATGGTGTAACTCAAGCATTGCTTGATGCTGTAGCTAAGAGTAAAGGCAAACTGATGGCACAAGTAATTGCTGAAGAGTATGGCACAGAGGTTTCAAAGACTATTATTCCTCTATTCTCTCAGTCGGGCGATGATAGATACTTAAATGCTGATAAGATGATTATGAAAGAGGCTCCTGTATTGCCTCACGCACTATTTAATCATGTAGAAACTAAGTGTGGCATGAAGGGTGAGAAGATAAAAGAGTATATCGATTGGTTGAAAAACAGAATTCTCACTCATCGTCAAAATGATTCATACCATCCTAATATTCACATAGACGTATATGGTACATTAGGAATCATCTTTAACAATGACCTTGACGCAATTGCGACATACATAGGCGAGCTTGCTGAAATTGCAAAACCTTTCAGCCTACGTGTTGAAGGTCCTGTAGATATGGGAAATAAGGAGTCACAAATTGAAGCAATGAGAGATATTTGCGAAAAAATTGATACTCGAGGTATTGATGCACAAATTGTAGCAGATGAGTGGTGCAACACTTTGGAGGATATAATTGAGTTTTCGCAAAAAAAAGCTGGACATATAATACAGATTAAAACTCCCGACTTAGGCGGTATCAATAATAGTATTGAAGCAGTATTATATTGCAAAGAGCATGAAGTAGGTGCATATCTTGGGGGTACTTGCAATGAGACTAATCGCTCATCGGAGGTATGTGCTCACATAGCTATGGCGACATCACCTATGCAGTATTTATCAAAACCAGGCATGGGGGTTGATGAGGGATATATGATAGGGTATAATGAAATGAGTAGGATATTGGCAATGAGTAAATAGCTAAATGCTAGCTGCTCAAAGCAAAAAACAAACATATGAAACAATTAAGAGTACTTTCCCCTACAGCGATATTAGGCTACGGTTTCCCTATATCGTCATTTGAAGAGGGGATGAAACGCAAACCGCACGTAATAGCGGTGGATGCTGGTTCCACCGATCCAGGTCCATATTATCTAGGTGCTGGCAAATCATTTACAGATCGTAACTCAGTGAAGCGAGATTTAGAAATAATGATTCCGGCGGCTATTGAGGCTGGCATACCTGTTATAGTGGGCACGGCTGGTGGAAGTGGTGGTCAACCTCACGTAAAACTAACATTAGATATAATTCGTGAAATTGCACAACAAAAAGAATTATCATTTAAGATTGCAGTTATTCAATCAGAGTTTGATAAGACTTTTGTTAAAGACAATATACGTAATGGCAATATATCTCCTCTATTTCCTGCCAAAGAATTATCAGAAGAAGATGTTGATAACTCAGTTCGTATAGTCGCACAAATGGGTGAAGAGCCTTTTATTGAGGCTTTAAACAATGGTGCTCAAGTTATTCTTGCAGGGCGATCGTACGATCCATCTGTTTTTGCATCACTTGCCATAAAAGAGGGATTCGACAAAGGACTTGCTATACATATGGGCAAGATATTAGAGTGCGCTGCCATTGCTGCACTTCCGGGAAGTGGTAGCGACAGCATGTTTGGATACCTCAACGAGGATAACTTTGTGCTTGAACCGTTATCACCAAATCGTAAGTGTACCACATTGTCTATTGCAGCACATACTTTGTATGAAAAATCAAATCCATATATACTACCAGGTCCAGGTGGTGCCATTAATTTGCACGAAGCTAAGTTTGAGCAGATTGAGGATAATATGGTTCGTGTTAGTGGTAGTAAATTTGTACCTACGGACGAGTATTTTGTGAAGCTTGAAGGAGTTCGTAAGGTAGGCTATCGCACAATATCGTGCGCAGGAGTTGCCGATCCTATTATGATCTCTAAAATTGATGATATTACGAAAAGCGTTAAAGAGCGTGTAGAAGATAACTTCGCATCTTATGGTATAAAAGATTTCTTTCTAGACTTCAAAATATATGGTAAGAATGGAGTCATGGGTATGTTTGATGACAGAGGAGCCACTGCAGGAAATGAGTTAATGATTATCATTGAGGCAGTTGCAGATAGTCAAGAGCAGGCCGATACCATTTGTGGATTTGCGCGAAGCACTATGCTGCACTTTGGATATGAAGGCAGAATTGCTACAGCAGGTAACTTGGCATTCCCCTTCTCTCCATCAGATGCAAAGATGGGTGAGGTGTATGAGTTCAATGTTTATCATTTGATGAAAGTTGATAATCCAACTACTCTATTCCCAATAGAATATTTCCAATTTTAAATACCTTAGGGTATTAGCCATGCTATAAGTTGGCATGCAAGATTGGATGATATGCTAATCAATAATAATTAACTAGTTCATGGTTATACCTTGAGCACAGATAAATTAATATGAAATATAAATTAATAGACGTAGCATCCGTGATACGCAGCAAAAACTCTGGACCTTACGAATTAACTTTTGATGTTATTTTCAAAGAGTTTGAGATGTACAACAAAGTGAAGGCTGCAAAGGTGTTTAACGAAGATATGTTTGCACCACTGTATGGTATTCCTAAATCTGATATAATTAGCCTTGTATATTTTGACCCTGCTAAGGCGGTAAAAGTAACCATCGTAAGGCCTATTTCGTCAGGTGCATTAGGTGAAACAGATGTATATGGTGCACAACAACATGCTCCACTAATGGGAGTAGAGTTTGAGGTGTAGAATTAGTGTGGGGGCAGATTAATTAGTAATTTGCCTTCGCCCATACAGGGCTTATGCTTATAGACTCTACATACATAGGGCGACGCATATTAAATTTGCAATTTAATTATGCTTTGCCCTATGCTATTATCTTTCGCGCCTTCAGCGCTTATCTGCTCTATTATCAATTTGCTACAACACAGCCTGAAGGGCTGACGGCAATAG
>JAAYFB010000468.1 GCA_012728465.1 Proteiniphilum sp.
CGAGATACGTTGTACGCAGGAACAAATGCCGACAATACATTTAGCAACAAGCAAAATAGAAATGCGTATAAGAAAATAGCGGGGCTTAGAAGTGATAAAGGATTAATCGTTGCCTCACCCAACATATAAGCCATATTGCTATCTTCATAAATAATGCCTTTCAAAGCATACGCGGCTATAAATGATAGTATTAATCCTAATAAGCCACCCAGCAATGTTTGAAGCATACTCTCCCACATCACTTGCGATAGCAAATTAACACGAGTAGCACCAAAAGCACGTCTTACTCCAAGTTCGGCAAGACGCTTTCTCATGCTTGAATTCATCATGCCCGATAGATTGATTGCGGGGATAATTAATAACAGTGCTAATACTATGATAGATTGCCTAACTATTACCTTAATGTTTGGTGCCACATTTGCCCACTTGCGATGGTTGTACACAAATTGTGTGTCAGGTTGATCTCTATAAAGAGCAATATTGGTAGTTGATGCATCATTAAATTTTAATCTAAGTGTTTCAGCTTCTTCTCTAATTGCAGGGAAATCTTTTTTGCTTTTTGCTAATATATAAACCCTACTATTGCCAGTAATGCCTTCATCAAGTAAAAATAAATTGTCAGATGTAATTGGTGCCCACAATTGAGCATACGCAGCAGTTGCCAATGTAGATACATCTTTCACTACACCGCTTACGGTGTACTCTGTGTAATCAATAAGTATAGACTTGCCAGTAACATTAGTTGAGCCAAACAACTCGCGAGCAATAGTTTCATTGATAACTACTTTTCTCAATCCCGCATCTACATCTGCTTTGGTATATGGTTTGCCATCTATAAATGCAAAGTCGAACACTTGCCAGAATGCTTCATCAGTTAATCTCTTCTCGTGATTATAAGCCATCTCTACCCCTATTGCAGATACTATTGTTGGTGTAGCAAATGCGCTAACTATAGTAACTGCCTCAGGGGTTTTTAATTCCTTGAATGCTTCTCTTGCATATTTATATGATATGGCTCCATTATTATTGGATTCATTGTTTTCTTTGTAAGCACTTGTTATCCACTTTACATATAGCGTTCTATCCCTATTTGTTTCAGGAGCGTATGGTGCATTCTTCACCTCGTGCGACATCACCATCACCATAATCATGCATATAGCCAAGGCTGTGCCTATTATGGAAATGGCGCTCAACACGGGGTTGTCTTTTAGCAGCTGCCACGCTTGTTTGAAATATTGTTTAATCATTGTACGTGTTGCTATTTTAGACTCAAAGAGCCAGTTTTTGCAATATTTTTCTTCACCTCTTTTGGGTTGCCATAGCATGTTACGCTTGCCGAACCTGATACAGAAATATCCAGATAGTCTATTACTCTGATATCTCCATCGGCAGCACCAGCAAAATTGGCTTTGCAACTTTGTGCAGTTAGTCCCGAAGCAGAAATGTCTGAGCCACCACTCGCAGTGATTGTTAGGTGTTGAGTTTGTCCCTTAATATCTATATCACTTCCGCCGCTAGCATCAATTGTTACTTGTTGTGATGAAATGTCGGAAATGTTAATATCGCTACCACCGCTAGCATTTAGTGTTGTAGTTTGTGCAGATGCACCACTTATGTTCGCATCACTACCACCACTTGCGTCTATCTTTATTGATTGTACTTTAGCAAATTTAATTTCTGCGTCGCTACCACCAGATAGGTTGGCTACAAATTGATTGCAGCTTAAAGTTAGGTCTTCTAAGTCACTTCCTCCACTCATATTCAGCTTGAAGTTATTAGTATTGATTGGGGTTTTAAAGTATATATCTACTCCACCCGATGATGTTATTTGACTTAAATCTGTAACAGTGATGTATGCCTTTTGAGTTGTGTTTCTAACATTCATTATTGAGAATGATCTTCTTGTTGGTTTATTACCAATATGCAAAGTTCCGTTCTTCACTTCTAAGCTTACACGGTCGGCAATGTTCTCGCTCACTTCGGTCGTGATAGATTGTTTATCACCTTGGCTAATAATTACATCCCATCCACCTGAAGCCGTTATTGATGAAAATGTGGATAGGTTATGGTTTTGTTTAATTATTTTGTTTTGAGCCGATGTGCTGATTATTGCCACAGTGGCAAGTATTATTGTTAGTATTGTTCTTGTTCTCATAATTGTTTGTATTATGTGTTGTTTATTAATTTTATTATTATTCATCTCTAAGTGCCTCTACTGGATGTAGTTTGGACGCTTTGTTTGCTGGTAGCCATGCACTAAGTACTACTA
>JAAYFB010000469.1 GCA_012728465.1 Proteiniphilum sp.
ATAGGTCGTAAGATTTACAAGATAAACTATTTCACACTCATGGGGCTTATAGCAGGAAGTATGACTGACCCTCCAGCTCTATCGTATGCCAATGCAATAGCAGGAAATGACACTCCCGCAGTGGGATATGCAACCGTTTACCCACTCACTATGTTCCTAAGAGTGATTACTGCACAAATAATGATGCTACTTTTCTTGTAGAGAAGATACATTTAATATAACAATCAATATGTGGCTACAACAGGGGCTTGCTTCGGCAGTCTTTGTGTAGCCACTTTTGTTTTATTGGTTTGTATAGCACATATTCCCTATCAATTTAATATCTTTACATCCACCAAAACATTTAGAGTATGAGCTATATAAAATTTAATATAAACTACGACGCCAATTTAGGTGAAGAACTATACGTCTGCGCTTCATTCAAGGAGTCTTTCAATATAGAGCCCGAAGAAGCTATGAAGATGAGTTATCAAAATGGGGCTTGGACGATTTCATTAGAGATTAATGTGAGTGGGATATTTCATTATTGCTACATAGTTAAAAAAGCTAATAATGTAATTCGCAAAGAATGGGGCAACCCTCGAGTAATATATATTGCAAAAGCAAAAAACTTCACCATCAACGACAGATGGAAAGATGAACCCCAACATAGTTATCTTTTCACATCGCCATTTGTAAAAAGCATTTTCCTTCACAAAACAACTGACAAAGCAACACGATACCCACAAAATAGTGTAGTTATAAATGTTATTTGCCCATATGCCAAGCGAGATGAACATTTAGTAATTTCGGGCAGTGGTAATTATCTTGGCAATTGGGACATTACGAAAGCTAAACCTTTAAATTATATAGGTGATGGAGCATGGCAAACAATCCTTGATAGCAAATACATGCCCAACCAATCAGAATACAAACTAGTAATAGTAAACTCTAAAAGCAACGAAGCTACTTACTGGGAGTATGGTGATAATCGAATGGTGACAATAGAGGATGCAGACCTCAACAATCATGTGCAAGTTGAAATGTCATTGATATTCAATTATCCTTCATTTGCATTTAAGGGTAGTGGCACTTCGATACCTGTGTTTTCATTGAGGAGCAACGATAGTTTTGGCATTGGCGACTTTAATGACTTGAAACTAATGATTGACTGGGCAGAAATGACAAATCAACAGATGATTCAAGTGCTACCAATCAACGATACTACTACCACTAAAACGTGGTTCGACTCATACCCCTACAATGCTATCTCTAGCTACGCACTTCACCCCATGTATTTGGGGCTTAGCAAACTTCCACTAAAGAATAAGAAGCAACTAAAAGCACTTATTGAAGAGGCTCGAGAGCTCAACAAACTACAGTTCTTAGATTACGAAAAAGTGTTCAAACTAAAAGATAAATATACTCGAATTCTTTTTGAAGAACAGAAAGATATAGTATTGCAATCAAATGAATTTAAAGAGTTTTACCAAAACAATATTTCGTGGCTATTCCCCTACTCTATTTATTGTTATCTGCGTGACAAGTATAATACTGCACATTTCCCCAATTGGGGAGAAAATGCAACCTACGATGAAGATAAACTAACCACATTATTAAATAATAATAGCGAAGCAAAAAAATCTTTTGATTACTACTGCTTCCTTCAATTCTTGCTTGACAAGCAGCTAAAGGAGGCAACACAGTATGCACACTCAAAGGGTGTAACCTTGAAAGGAGACATTCCCATTGGCATCAATAGAGATAGTATCGAGGCATGGACAGCTCCACATCTATTTAATATGGATACACAAACAGGAGCACCACCTGATGATTTCTCTGTGTATGGGCAAAACTGGGGCTTCCCCACCTACAATTGGGAGGCTATGGAGAAAGAAAACTTCAATTGGTGGCGAAAACGCTTTCAAAAGATGGCCGACTATTTTGATGCCTACCGCATAGATCACATCCTAGGTTTCTTCCGCATCTGGGAAATTCCGACACACTCGGTTCAAGGTCTGTTAGGACACTTTAGTCCTGCTATGCCATACTCGGCTAACGATATTAGAACAATGGGAATTTCATTTGATGAAGATAGAATGACGAAACCATTCATTCACGAAGAGTCTCTTCACGATATTTTTGGCACACATGCACTTGAAGTTCAAGAGAAATATATTGAAGCAACAGAATGGAAACGCTTCAAACTAAAAGAAGAATTCGACACACAAATTAAAATTAGAAATTACTTTCATAACAAGTACGATAATAAAAGTACTATAATTCGTAACGGATTATACCAGCTGTGCAACGAGGTGTTGTTTGTGAGAGATAAAACTAATAGAAACCTATTCCACCCACGCATCGCTGCATACAGCACCTATTCCTACAAGCATCTGCAAGAGCACGAGCGTTGGGCTTTTGATAGTATGTACGAAGACTTTTTTTATCATCGCCACAATCAGTTTTGGCAACAACAAGCGATGACAATACTCCCTCCACTAATCTCTTCAACAAATATGCTTTGCTGTGGCGAAGACTTAGGCATGGTTCCCAGCTGCGTACCCGATGTGATGAACGAGTTGAAAATACTTTCGCTAGAGATAGAGCGCATGCCAAAGAGCACGCAAGTAGAATTTGCGGAGCTAAACCATCTGCCCTACTTGTCCGTTTCCACAACTTCAACACATGACATGTCGCCCATCCGATTGTGGTGGACGGAGGATAGAGATGTAACGCAAAGATATTATAATCATGTATTGCAACATGATGGCGAGGCACCTGCTGAATGTAGCCCCAAGCTATGTATGGAGATAGTTAATCATCACTTGCAATCGTCTGCAATGTGGGTGATAGTGCCTTGGCAAGATTGGATATCAATATCGGGGAAGCTATCACACAATAATCCCGAAGATGAACGCATCAATATTCCATCGGAGCCCAATCACTATTGGCGATGGCGCATGCACATCACCCTCGAGGCGATGATTGAACAATCAGAGTTAAATACTCTCATACAGAATGTAAGC
>JAAYFB010000470.1 GCA_012728465.1 Proteiniphilum sp.
ATGAAGAAACTACAAATTGAGATTCCGATTATTCTGCCAGGAGTTCCTGATGATAAAGACCCATGTGTTCAAAATTTCATAAAAGTCATACGCGAAGAAAAGGGTGTCGAAGATGTGCATGTTGCCAAACTTAAAGAAAAGGGTGGTGTGCCTCAGTTATGTTTTCATTACAATCCTTCGCAAATAACAATTGGTCGCATAAGGAAACTCGCAAAGCAGGTGGGCAGCACTATTACTGAGCAAATTGGACATCAGTTGCTAGAGGTAAAAGGTATAAGGCATACTAGACATGCACGAAGTATTGAGCAGGCTCTTAAAAGCTTAGAGGGGATGCTTGAGATATCCGTTTCGTTGTCAGGAATGGTTAGGGTAGAGTATGATAAAAAGTTTCTCAATGATGCTAAAGTATTAGATGCGTTAAGAAAGGAGGGGTTGACGATACCCAACACTGCAGTAAATGCTAAGCAATATTTGAACCAAATAAATAAACATGCGAAAGTAGATAAACATACTGAGGAAAAGCATACTCACGCAGGTGTTTTTGGAGAGAAAACAGATTTGTATTTTTCCATTATATCAGGTTTGTTTTTGCTTTTAGGCTTCAGCCTCACATTTATATCTAGCGTGCCACAATGGCTTACAATCGGTGTCTTTGGTGTTTCATATCTGTTTGGAGGGTACTATACACTGATTGAAAGCATTGAGAGCCTTTCCAAAAAAATGTTTGAAGTAGATTTGCTCATGCTTGTTGCAGCTATAGGTGCTGCCTCTTTAGGCAAATGGACAGAAGGTGCACTACTTTTATTTTTATTTAGTCTTGGACATGCCTTAGAACATCATGCTATGAATAAGGCTAATAAATCTATAAAAGCTTTAGCCGACTTAGCTCCCAAAACGGCACTATTGAAATTAAATGGTGAAGTAAAAGAGGTAAATATTGAGAGGCTATCCGTTGGAGATACTATAGTGGTGCGCCCCGATAGTAAAATTGCTGTAGATGGTGTTGTTACATTGGGTCAGAGTAGTGTTGACCAATCTGCTATTACGGGCGAGAGCATTCCTGTAGATAAAATGGCGGTTGAAGATACTAACATTGACTACTCTAAAGAGAAAAATATAAGTGCCGAAAGTAGGGTTTATGCTGGCACTATTAATGGAAGTGGCTCTTTGGAGGTTAAAGTGATAAAGCTTGCAAAAGATAGCACACTTTCTAATTTGATTAAACTTGTAAACGAGGCACAGACTCAAAAATCACCAACGCAAAGGTTCACTGATAAATTTGAGAGGATATTTGTACCTTCAATTCTTATGTTGGTTGTCATCTTGCTTGGTGCTTTTTTAGTAATTGACGAAACTTTCAAGGATAGTTTTTATAGAGCCATGACAGTTCTTGTTGCATCCAGTCCATGTGCATTAGCAATATCTACTCCTAGTGCAGTGCTTAGTGGAGTGGCACGTGCAGCCAAAGGTGGAGTATTGATAAAAGGAGGACGACCATTAGAGGATTTGGGTATGTTGTCAGCTTTAGCATTCGACAAAACAGGCACTCTTACCGAGGGGAAGCCTAAACTTACCGATATTGTTGCATTTGGTGATATTACAGAAACTGAGATACTGAAAATTGCAATTGCTGTTGAGAGCTTGAGCGATCATCCGTTGGCCCATGCCATTGTGAGAGATGGCTCGCAGAGATTGAATGGAGAAGATAGTTATGAGGCACATAACATGGAGTCTGTAACAGGCAAGGGATTGAAAGCGGAGGTAAATGGTGATGTTATATACATTGGCAACCTTACTCTGCATAACAATATTTATGATGTAATGCCAAACGAGGATATAGTATCTAAAATCAATACACTCGAAGAGCAAGGAAATACAA
>JAAYFB010000094.1 GCA_012728465.1 Proteiniphilum sp.
AGCGTCATTCGCAACTTCTAATGTGAAGTTGCCATCATAGTCGGAAACGTTTCCGTTAGTTGTTCCTACTTCTACTATGTTTGCACCAATAATGGGCTCGCCCATTTCATCCACAACAGTTCCTGTGATTTTCTTTTTTTGTTGTTGGATTTTCCCGGTGGCTTCTACAGATGGCTTTTCTGACGAAAGTATATTATCTATAGTTGAAAGAATAATATGATTTCCTTCCATAGAATAGCTCATGTCTTTATTGTTAAGAAGCGAGCTAAGTACATTTGCTACTGATTCCTGTTTAGCTTTTAGGGATACTTTTTGATTTGTATTTACCGTATTGTTATAGATAAACAGATAGTCAGTTTGACTCTCAATTTCGTTAAGAACTTCTTTGAGAGCTACATTTCTTTTGTTGATGGTTACTCTAGCATTTTGAGAATATCCTGTTTCGGCCATCGAACAGAAGACAAAAGCGAATAAAAGAATAAGGGTGATCCTCATAATCAATAAAAAATGTTTAATGGGTATGTTTTCGGTTGAATCAATACCCAATGAATAGTTTTTCTTCATACATTTGTAATTGTTTTTTGTTAATACGTTGATTTAATTAAGTTTGTGTTGACGAAAACTTTTTTAATCGGTGGGCGTTGCAGCGCTTGCCGATTTTGTTTTCTAATTGATAATTTTTTGTTTACCTCATATGATTTGCATGTTTTTAAAATGATGTTATATAATATAAATTGTATTAGTCGAGTCGTCTCGTTCATATTTGAAGTTAATGCTTCTTTGCAATACTCGTAGTGCATAATCTATTCCATCGGCTTGTCTAAACTTGCCCGAGTATGTGTGTTGGGGAAGCTTTTCTGAAACCACCTTTATGTTTATATCGAAATATTTTTCTAAAGATAATAGTATCTCTTCTAGCTCTTTGTTCTGAAATGCTATGAGCCCATGTCTCCATAGGAATGCATCTGTATCTGATATTTCCGAAATTAATAGCTTATTGTCTGTCAGCGAACTCTTTTGGTTTGGGTCTAGTGAAGCTAGTTTTTCTTCATCCTTATAGATATCTACTCCTCCTTCGAAAAGACTTGTTTCAAAATTTCCGATTTTAGAATATGCCTCAACGTTAAACTTGGTGCCCGTTACTCGCACGTCTCCAGATATTGTTTTCACTAAAAAAGGTTTCTTGCTGTTTTTGCTTACATCAAAATATGCTTCTCCGTCTAGATATACTGTGCGATTCCTTTTTGAGAATTGACTAGGGTATTCAAACTTGGTATTCGCGTTTAACCAAACATTTGTTTGATCGGCCAATATTAAGTTTATTCTTTGCCCTGGTGGTACAAGTATTGTATTATACTGATTGTGAATGTTGTTATTTATATTGAAAAAATACATACCACTTACTATCAATAGTAGCATTACAGCAGCAACAGTACTGAAAGTCCAAATTGAAATTTTTCGGCTCTTTGCCTTTATATTATCATATGTTTGCGTGTCCGCAAAGATTATTGCATCGTATGTCAATCGCTCTTGAAGGAAAATATCTTCATTTTCCTCAGATTGATTTATCCATCTACGTATTTGTTTTTCTTCATCTATTGATGCTTTTCCCTCAAAAAATTTATATAGCAACTCTTTATGCATCATTTAATATTAATGGTTATTTGTCGTTTTTTTAAATAGCGTTCTATATCTATAACAATTGAGGTGGCAGTATCCCTAAATGAAATTTGAATTATTTTTCTCAATTTAATGGAAAAAAGAAATTATGCGTTCTGAATTGTCTATAGAATTAGTGTGTTTGTTATTGGTAGTGTTGGGTTCAACAGATTAGACCTAAGAATGGAATCATATACATAAAGTCTTTCAACGATAGTCTTAATTGCGACAATGCCTTTGAAATGTGGTATTCCACAGACTTCTCACTAAAATTCATCTTTTTAGCTATCTCTTTATTAGTAAGATTTTGTTTTCTACTCAACATAAATGCCTGACGTGTTTTTTGAGGTAGCTTTCTAATCGTAGAATCTACTATATCTTTTATCTCTTTCGAAAAAATAAAATCAGGGTTGCAAGCTTCAAGCGAGTTGATACTTATTGATATGCGCCATTCGGCATGTTCGGTCATTTCGTCAGTAATTCTGTTTTTTATCTGCAAATGTTTTAGGTAGTTAAGGCATTTATTTTTCAATACTGTAAGTATGTATGCTTTGGGATTGGTTTCAGTTGAAAGATTATTTCTGTTTTCCCAATAAGTCATGAAAGATTCTGATACAAAGTCTTCGGCCACGTGTTGATCTCTAACATAGCCTATTGCAAACCTAAGGAAGCTTGCATAATTTTCATTATATAGATTATTAAAACTTTGCATGCCCAAAATTATAACAATTTAGTTCGTATTGCAAATTTTATATAAACATTGCCATAAACTTAATCTTTTCTCGGCTCTATAACGTTTTGTGTGGGTGATTCCATAGTATCCATAACTTTACAGTATGTATAGCACAGAAATACTTAGCATCGTATTAATTCTTTTCTCTCCATTGCATGTTGAGAGAGTTGAGTTTTTAAGTTCTTCAAGAGAGAGTTAATTTTTTCACATATGCAAAACTGACATATGTGAGCAAAGATTAAAAACCACGGCTCGATTTTGACAAACTGCTGATAAATTGACTATTGGGTACATTTAT